>PKWO01000091.1 GCA_003132085.1 Oxalobacteraceae bacterium
CGGCGCGCTATAGGCTCCCGATCGATCCGGATGCGCTGGTGTCGACGCTTTCCGTCGCCATGCAACAAAAAACCGAGATCCTGAAAGCGCTGTCGGACGAGACTCAACTGCTGATTCTGGATGAGCCGACAGCAGTACTGACGCCGCCGGAAACGGTCGAATTATTCGATCGTCTGCGCGACCTCAATCGCGCCGGCCTGACTATTCTGTTTATTTCTCACAAGCTCAATGAAGTACGTGCTTTGGCCGAACGAGTGACCGTGCTGCGCGGCGGCAAAGTCACCAGCGATACGCCGCTGGAAGATGTCACCGATCAGGACATCACGCGCCTTGCCATGGGTCACGCGGTGGCGCGAACCCGCCGCGACCCGACACGGCAAATTGGTGCGGCAACAATCGCGCTGAGAAATCTCACGTGCTTAAACGGTCGACAGGCGACGCGGATTCATGATGTTTCGCTGGTTTTTCATGCCGGCGAAATTGTCGGGGTGGCCGGCGTCGACGGCAGCGGACAAGAAGGGTTGGTCGGCGCGCTCACCGGCAGCATGGCGCCGCAGAAAGGGCAGATATTGTTGGGCGAGCGCGACATTGGCAACTTGTCCACCTTACGTCGTCGCCAGCTCGGCGTGGCCCATTTACCGGCAGACCGTTTTCGCGACGGCAGCGCGCCGTCGCTGGGACTGGTCGATAACGCCATCGCCGGCGCGCATCGTTCCGCACGGTTTAGCACAGGCCCGTGGATGCGCCGCAAAGCGTGCGAGCGGGCCACCGCCGAGATGATTCAAGCCTACGATGTGCGCTGTCGGTCGGTCTCGCAGCCGCTCGGATCGCTGTCTGGCGGCAATGCGCAAAAGCTGATCGCGGCGCGCGAATTCGGCTCCAATCCATGCTTTTTGATCGCAGAGGAGCCAACACGCGGCATTGACGTGCGGGCGGCTTCTTTCATTCATGAACGCATGCTTGCGCTGGCCGATCAGGGGGCCGCAATTTTGCTGTTGACGTCCGATCTGGATGAACTGTTATCGCTGTGCGACCGCATCGTCGTCATGCACGCCGGTCGCATTGTGGCGCGCTTCGACAATCATGACGGCCTCACGCTCGAGCATCTCGGCGCTGCGATGCTCGGTCTGGAGGCTCGCGCATGAATATCTTCCTTAAAGCGGTCGGCCGTCTGGTATTGCTGCTGATCGTCGTTGCCGCGGTCATTACGCCGGCGGTAATCTCGCTGGATGATCCGATGGCGGCGGTGTCGATGTTTTTCGTCGGGCCGTTCGGCACGCTGCGCAATGTTGGCAATATCGTGGAAACCGCCACGCCGCTGTTGTTTACCGGACTGGCTGTCAGCCTGATGTTTCGCGCCGGGATGTTCAATCTGGGCGCGGAGGGGGCTTTTTTTGCGGAGTCATCGCCACTTATGTGTTGCTTCAAGTGCCGCTGGCACCCTGGGCGATGGCGACCACCGCCATTATCGTCGGCGGAATCGTCGGTGGCACCGTCTGTCTTGTGCCGGGCTGGTTGAAGGTGCGCTACGGCACCTCGGAACTGGTCACGTCGCTGATGTTGAACTATGCAGCCCTGTTCCTGGGGCTGTACATCGTCAACTATCTGCTGCGCGACCCCAATGCCGGCGCCATGATGTCATACCGCTTGCCGCCCGAGGGTAGCCTCACGCGTCTGCTAGCGGGCACGCATATTCATGCAGGCTTGCCGGTCGGCCTGATTGCATGCATGCTGGGAAGCCTTTATCTGTTTCGCACGCGCTGGGGCTATGAAGCCCGCATCGTCGGCGCCAATGCGGCTTTTGCGCGCAATCTGGGACTGCCGACAGCCGGCATTGCCATCACTGTACAAGCGCTGGGAGGCTTGATTGCCGCCGCCGGCGGTGCCATTGAGATACAGGGCATGTACAACCGCTTTGCGTGGACCGATCTGCCCGGTATGGGCTGGAACGGACTCGTGGTGGCGATATTGGCCGGCAACAATCCGCTGCTGGTCCCGCCAGCGGCGTTTGCGCTGGCCTTTCTGGAGGTCGGTGGAAAATTATTGGCGCTTAACTTTGCGGTGCCGTTGGAAGTCATCGGCTTAATCAAAGCGCTCGTCATTTTGTTTTCCACCGCATCGCTTGGATTACGCTCCTCGGGCTGGCAAGCCTTTCTCGCGCGCCGTCGACAACGGTTCGCGCGCTTTTCCGAAAAAATTCCCTCATGATCGACCTGTTCCACTCTTTCGGTGTTGTCGCAATTCTCGACGCATCCTTGCGCATCTGCACCCCGGTGCTGCTAGCCGGGCTGGGTGCCTTGATCGCCGAACGGGCCGGCGTCGTCAATTTGGGCATCGAAGGCATGATGTTGGCCAGTGCGTTGGCGGGCGTCGTCATCAGCGCCTATTCCGGCTCGGCATGGGTCGGGCTGTCGGCAGCGATGCTGTGCGGCGCGCTGTTGGGCGTGCTGCTGGCCGCGGCAGTTCACCTTTTGAAAGCGGATCTGATTCTGTCCGGCGTCGCGCTCAATCTTGCCTCTGTTTCAGGGACGACCATGCTCCTGTACCTGGTCACCGGCGACAAAGGCATCTCGACCTCGCTGGCAAGCAAAGTGCTGCCGAAAATCGCTATCCCAGTCATCGACAAGATACCGGTGTTATCGGTCTTGGTATCGGGTCGCCATGTGCTGACTTACGCAGCTTTTCTAGCGGTGCCGCTGGTCGCATTGTTGCTGACACGCATGCGTTTTGGCTTGCGCCTGCGGGCAGTGGGACACGATCCCAAGGCCGCCGCCATTGCGGGGATTCGCGTCGTTCCCATGCATTTTGCGGCGTTGACGCTGTCCGGCACGTTTGCAGGACTGGCGGGTGCTTATCTGTCGATGGGTTATGTGAGTTGGTTTGCCGCCAACATGACGGCCGGGCGCGGTTTTATGGCCATCGCCGCCGAAGTAATGGGGCGCGGTACCGCGCTGGGCACCTGTCTGTCTGCATTGCTGCTGGGCGTCGCCGAAGCCTTCTCCACACAACTGCAAGGATTTGGACTGCCTAGCGAGCTGGTGCAGACCATTCCATATGTCGTCCCGGTTATCGCACTTTGCGTGTACGCACGGCGCGGGTACCGCCGTGCAAGTATGTAACGAGTGTTGCCTGTTTAATCAAGGAGTTCAATTTTATGAGCGTAAAAAAAGTCCTGTTCGACACCGATCCCGGTATCGACGACGCCATGGCCCTGTTATTTCTTGCGCGTGCCCCCGAGCTTGAACTAGTCGGCATCACCACGGCCATGGGTAACGGCACCATCGAAGCAACCACCCGGAATGCCTTGTATTTGCGAGACCGATTTGGTTTGAATGTGCCGGTTGCCCGGGGCGCGGGAAAACCGCTGGTGGGCGAAGCCTCGGTACCGCCGACCTGGGTCCATGGCGAAAACGCGCTTGGCGATATCGAGATCCCCGATGTTGTCGACAGTACGCTACACGCGTTGCCAGCGCATCGTTTCATGATCGAAACGATCAAACAATATCCGCACCAGATCACGGTGATTGCGGTCGCCCGCCTGACGAATCTGGCGTTGGCGCTACGCGAAGCGCCCGAAATCGCCGGCTTGCTGAAGGAAGTCATTATCATGGGCGGCGCGTTTGGTGGACATGGGCACACCGGCAACGTTACGCCGCTGGCAGAAGCCAATATCATCGGCGATCCGCTGGCCGCCGATGAAGTGCTTAGCGCAGCATGGCCGGTGGTCGTGGTGGGATTGGACGTGACGCAACAAACCATCATGACGACCTCGTATGTGCAGGAACTGGCCGCGCACGGCGGCAACATCGGAGAATTTATCTGGGACATTTCCCGGCTCTACGCCGATTTCCATCAGAGCGTGGGCATGCCTGACGGCTTTTACGTCCATGACTCTTCGGCGGTGGCCTACGCCATCGACCCCACGCTGTTTTCCACCACCAGCGGACCGGTGCGCGTAGTCACTGAAGGATTTGCGGTCGGCCACACGATCCAATCCAAACCCGGTGCATGGGGCGACCGTCCGTCGCACCAGGTATGCAGCACCGTGGATTCGCCGCGCCTGCTGGAGTTATACCGGAGCGTGATCATCGCCGCCGGCCGCTAGACACATAGCACAACTGGTTCGATAACGGAGAGAAAAATGGATGTACTGGTGGTCGATTACCGCGATAAGGATGCACCTGCGCGTTTCGTCGAATCCTTGCGCTCGACCGGGTTTGGCGTCTTGACGCACCACCCGATCGAGAAAGCGCTCGTCGAGAAAATTTATGTCGAATGGCTGACGTTTTTCGACTCCGATCGCAAGCACGCTTACGCCGTCGACGGCGAATCGCACGACGGCTTCTTTTCAACAGCCGTGTCGGAAACCGCCAAAGGTTATGCGCAAAAAGATATCAAGGAATTTTTTCATATCTATCCGTGGGGAAAATATCCCAGGGAAGTCTCGCAAGCGGCGCGCGAATACTATGGGGTTGCCAGCCAGCTCGCAGGGGAACTGCTGCAATGGATCGATGAAGGCACGCCAGCCCACATTCGCGCCAGATTCAGCATGCCGTTACCGCAGATGATTACCGATAGTCCGACCGCTCTGCTGCGCGTGTTGCGGTATCCGCCGTTGCGCGGCGACGAAGCACCGAACGCGCTGCGCGCCGCGCCGCACGAGGACATTAACCTGATTACCCTCTTACCCGCCGCCAATGAACCGGGCTTGCAGGTGATGGACGGAGCCGGAGCATGGCATGACGTTCCCTGCGATTTTGGCACACTGGTGGTCAACATCGGAGACATGCTTCAAGAGGTGTCGGGGGGTTATTACCCATCGACCACGCACCGGGTACAAAACCCGGTAGGTGCGGGCCGTCTGCAATCGCGCATTTCGCTCCCTTTTTTCTTTCAGCCTAGAAATGACGTCAGGCTGTCTGAACGCTACCATGCGGGCGAATATCTGGACGAACGCTTGCAAGAGCTGCGCGGGATGAAAAAGATCATCTGATAGTCGCTTGGCTGTTCTGTGTCGAAATGGCCTTGCGGGATATCGGGCAAACGGTTTAGTTCATTCCGATCCCGCATTGCATCGGGTGTTTCGTTTATCCGATTTCCGTCAATCTCGATGCCAAAATGCGGCATGCCTCGATTGCTTTTCAAGCGATCAATATGCCGACACTTAAAGTGCATACAAAATAAAAAACATCGGCCAAATTTTCGATGTATATCGGCGCACTATTGCAGTGCCGCCAGAGATAATTATCCCCACATTATGGCGTCATCGCACCAAAACTTTGCGCAAATCTCATGCTTATATTCGCGATTTTTGTCATTTCCCTTCGTCCTTCCGCACCTGCTATACAAGCCTTCAAGGCAGTCAAATAAGTGTATACAGTTTATAAAAATAAGTTAGACATTCTCGATTTTTCGCTGACTATTCTTGCCATGAAAAATCCGGCATGGTCTTTGCTTAATGTAACTTTATTGTGACCAATTATCAAAGCGCGGTCTCGGTAAGTCCGGCGATCAATCGCTAGGTGATTTGTCGAATGATCGCTGTTTCCGGATGGTCGAATGCGTTCAAAGTTTACACGGTCGGTAGCAAGAAAAATAGCAAGCCAAGGTTCTCAATGTCGATAAATGGGGGTGGAAAATGAGTGAAAAAATGAGGGCGCGCGCCGCAATGGGATGCGCGCATAAGGTCGTGTTGACATTGGGCGCCATACTGCCGCTCAGTGCAGCATTGGCACAGACGGCGGATAGCGCGGCGTCGTCGACAGCGGCGCCAGAGCAGACATCCACGACGCAGTTGCAAACAGTGACGGTAACGGCACAGCGACGCCGGGAAAATATCAAGGATGTCCCGATATCGGTAACCCTGATTAAGGGGGAGAAGCTTGATGTGCTGAATTCAGGCGGAGAGGACATCCGCGTGTTGGCGGACACGGTGCCAAGCCTGAATGTCGAATCGTCGACTGGCCGTATCTTCCCGCGTTTTTATATTCGCGGCTATGGCAATACCGACTTCTCCACATTTGCCTCGCAACCCGTGTCGCTGATCTATGACGATGTGGTGCAAGAAAGCCCGATCCTCAAAGGCTACGCGATGTTCGACATGGCTGGCGTTGAAGTATTGCGCGGTCCGCAGGGAACGTTGTTTGGGCGCAATACGCCCGCCGGTGTGGTGAAGTTGGAGTCGGAAAAACCGACGTTGGATGCGGTATCGGGTTATTACAGCGTGTCGGATGCGACACACAACGTCGCCAATGTCGAAGCAGCGGTCAACGTCCCGTTAAGCGATAAATGGGCAATGCGCTTCTCGGGGTTGGTCGAGCATCGCGACGACTGGGTCACGAATAACGGCGGCGGGACGCCGAACATGGGCGGTTACGACGAGCGCACCGGACGCCTGCAATTCCTGTACAAACCGGACGCCTCTTTCAATGCGCTATTCAATCTGCACGCGCGCGGAACCGAGGGCAACGCAGAACTGTTTCGCGCCAATATCATCCAGTCTGGCACCAACAATTTAGTCGCCGGATTCGATCCCTCCCAGGTGACAATGAACGGGCTGAACACGCAGTCATTGCATAGTTCCGGCGGCAGCGCCAGACTGACCTGGGACTTGGATAATGTCAGGGTGTTTTCGATCACCGGCGTTGAAACCATATCGAGCTTTTTCAGTCGCGGCGATATCGACGGCGGCACGCCGACAGGACCGGGTTTCATTCCGTTCCAGGTGCAAACCGGCGGCGGCATTGCCGATCACACGCAGATAACACAGGAATTCCGGGTCGAGTCAAAGAACCCCGGCCCTTTGAACTGGCAGACCGGCCTGTATTATTTTTATGAAGATGTCGCAGGCAACAGCACCAATTTCGATAGTGTGACGCAGCTACCGACCAGCTATCTGGTAGATCGGCAGAAGAATTCAGCCTATGCGGCATTCGGCTCGTTGACCTATGACGCGAGCGATAAACTCAAGCTGCGTGGCGGCGTGCGTTATACGGAGGATAAAAAGGATTTCTCCACCGAGGTGGCGAACAATGTGACCTTTCCCGGACCTAGCTCCATGAGCGAAAACAAATCGAACGTCAGTTGGGACGCGAGCGCCGACTATGCGTTGACGAAGGATATCAATACCTATGCGCGTGTCGCCACCGGCTTCCGTGCACCGAGTATTGCTGCGCCGTCTTCCTCTGTGCCGTTGACTGTGGCCAACGCGGAAACAATTCTTTCCTATGAGGCCGGCATCAAGGCCGATCTGTTCAACCGCCGTGCCCGCGCCAACTTCAGCGTCTACAGTTTCGACGTAAAAAATCAGCAGCTGACGGCGGTGGGCGGGGCGTCGAATTCGATTACTCTGATCAATGCGGCCAGCACGGTAGGTCATGGCGCCGAGATGGATCTGGAGGCGAACCTGAGCGAGCGTCTGCGCGTTACGTTCGGAGGCAGCTATAACTTCACGGAGATTCGCGATCCGAATTTGCTGGTGGCTGGCTGCGCCGCCTGTGTCATGCTGAATACACAGGTGCGCCCAGGGTTGTATTCGATCGATGGCAACTCATTGCCGCAAGCCCCCAGGTGGATGGCCGATGTGACCGCCCGGTACACAATCCCTATGGGCAACAACGACGAGCTGTTCTTCTATACTGACTGGTCTTATCGCAGCGCGATCAACTTCTTCCTGTACAACGCTACCGAATTTACCGGCAAGCCTCTGGTCCAAGGCGGCTTGCGCGTCGGTTATAACTGGGGCGGCGGCAAGTATGAAATTGCAGCGTTTTCCCGAAATATCACCAACAAGGTGGTCACAGTTGGCGCCCTCGATTTCGATAACAACACAGGGTATATTAACGACCCCCGCGTCTTCGGTGTTCAGTTCAGATCGAATTTCTGACCTGATGCGTTTCCTATAGTTGCATTTCTTGGTGTTTTCCAGGCGCGGTATTGCCGGCGTCAAGCCGCCGCCTGGATTTTCCGATCTTCGCTGGTGAATGGCGCGGAAGCCCGGCTTGCAAGAAGCGGCTCTGCATCTTACAAAAATCGTTTTGGACGATTTCCCGAATACAGAATTTCCCTTGTCAATCGTGGAGTGTATGAATAACGGCGTTGCAGCAAATCGCACTTTATCTCACCCAATCCCGCATTGGCGGCAGATAGTTGCACGCGCGTGTTCCTCTGTCATGTTCGGCATTGTCCTATGCACTGTGTCGATGGCATCGGCACACGCTGTCGCGCCCGGCGAAGCCGTCTTGCCGGAACAAAAGACGGCAACACTGTTTGGCGCGACCATCCGATATTACGAGATTGGCAGCGGACCGGTGTTGGTGTTGGTGCATGGCCTTGGCAGCAGTGCCAAAGGCGACTGGGGGCGGATCATGTTGCCTCTGGCGCAGACCCATCGCGTGCTGGCATTGGACCAGCTCGGTTTCGGCAATTCCGACAAGCCGCAGATCGATTTCGGAATTCAGACCTGGGTCGATTTTCTAGGTGAATTTTTGCGCCAGAAACAGGTGACCGACTTTACGCTGATCGGCGAGTCGCTCGGCGGCTGGATAGCTGCGCAATATACGATACAGGCTTTGCAGGGGGTGGCGGCGGGGCCGACATTGACATTGCCGAAGCCGTCCAGGCTGGTGCTGGCCGACTCAGCCGGTCTCTATGCGACGATGAAAAAATTGTTTGGGCCACCGCTGAGCGGAAAGCAAGCGGTGGTCGGCGCTTCATTGGCGGGCGAGAAGCAATTGTTGGCAAGCGTTTTTGTTTCGCCGTCTTTTCGGACCGACCAAGCATTACGCGACGGCTTGGCATGGAGCTTGTCCAAGGGAGACTCATGGACCATCCATGCTGTCCGCAACCCAGCGCTGCTGAACGAAACAGTGGATAATAAACTAGGCGCCATCACGATTCCGACACTGGTTATCTGGGGTCGACAGGATGCCTTGCTGCCATTGAAGGACGGTCGTTATTTTGCATCCAGAATTGCCGGCGCCGAACTGAAGATCATTGCCGACAGCGGCCATGCGCCGATGATCGAGGCGCCGGATGCGTTCTTGTCAGCGTTATTACCGTTTTTGCGATAGCCGCCTGGTCATGTCCCATCTGTGCTGCATTTGTACCTCATTCATATAGATGGCAGCAGTCTTGATCATGGTTATATTTTTATTTGAAAGCGTCTTATGAAATGCAATTCAATGCTCGGTCGGCTGCTATCTGCAGTACTAATCCTGGGGATTGCGGTGTCGGCCGCATTGCCGTTGCAGGCGCAGGCAGCCGAAAAGCGCAAGATCATCATCGATCAGGACGCTTTCGGCCCGGCGACTTCAAATCTGCAGGCGATTCTGATGCTGTTGCAGGCGCCCGATGTCGAAGTGCTTGGTATTACCGTCACCAGCGGCGACGGCTGGCGGGACGAGAATGTCAGCCATACGTTGCGCCTGCTGGAGATTGCCAAGCGCACTGAGATTCCAGTCTATGCCGGTGCTGTTTTCCCGTTGCTGAACACTGAAAAGAAAACGCTGCAATGGGAAAGCAGCAACGGCAAGCTATATTATAAAGGAGCATGGACGGTTACCTTCCCTGATCAAGGGGCCTCGCGGCGCACGCCGTATCATGCAGACCCTTATCTGATTCCGCCGTCGCCAGCCGGTTCGCCGACGATCAAGGCAGCACAGGAAAGCGCGGTGGATTTCATGGTGCGCAAGGTTCGAGAATATCCAGGACAAGTCACCATCTGGGCCGGTGGGCCGTTGACAAATATGGCGCTGGCAGCACGGGTTGACCCGCACTTTGCATCCAACGCCAAGGAACTCGTGTTCATGGGCGGCAGTTTCAATCCGCGCCCGGCGGACAATGATTTCGCCAATGAATATATCCATGCGCCGCGCCGCGAGTTCAATATACGCTGGGATGCGGAAGCGGCGTCTCTTGTCCTGCATGAACCTTGGAAGAAAATTACGCAGCTGCCGATCGACCCCACGACCAAAACTTTTTTCAAGAAGGAATTTTTCCAACAGATAGCAAAAAGCACGGTTCCTTTTGCGTCCTACCTGGAGAAGTTCGGCCAGTCTTTTCCGATGTGGGATGAACTGGCGGCAGCGGTCTGGCTTGAACCATCGATTGTGACGCACAGTAGCACTATGCTGGTGGACTTCGACGACACGCCGGGGCCGGGCTATGGCAACACGCTCAGTTGGCCGCTCAACGACGGCCCCGGCCTGGGAGAGCGCGCCGTACTGGTTGTGGAAGACATCGATGTACCGAAGTTCGAAAAAATGACGTTGGAGTTGCTGACTCATCCAAGAACGGAGCCGTAGCGGAAAGCGTGAAGACGCCTGCGCGAACCGATTTTTTGGCCGCCTTCCTCGACATAATCCGACCCGTCCGTGCGATATTTCTGCGCTTGCCGGTTGCAACCTGATGAGTGGAAATCTATAAATGAAACGTCCCAATTCTCCTGTCTTCGGTTTCGCCGCCTGGAGACAACTGTGTACTTTGACGTTGCTGGCGGCCAGCCTGCATGCGCATGCCGAAAGCAAGCGCAAGGTGATTCTTGACGACGACGTCACCGGTCCGCACGCAACG
>PKWO01000299.1 GCA_003132085.1 Oxalobacteraceae bacterium
CTGGTGCTGGTACGCGAGAATAACGAAGGCCTTTACATGGGCTACGAGCATTTCATTCCGATCGATGGCGACCCCCACGCGGTGGGCATGTCTACCGGGATAAATACGCGTCAAGGCTGCCGGCGCATCTGTCATTTTGCGTTCGAGTATGCGGTTCGCAAAGGGCGCAAAAAGGTCACCGCGGTGCATAAGGCCAACATCATGAAAGCGTTGACCGGCATATTCCTCGAGACGGCGCGTCAAATTCATGCCGAACATTACAAGGACAAGATCATCTTCGAGGAAATCATCGTCGATGCCTGCGCGATNNGGCTCGGCGCCGGATATTGCGGGCCGGGGCATCGCCAATCCGATCGCGCTGATGCTGGCCGCCGGAATGATGCTCGACCACGTCGGTCGAGTCGAACTCGGGGACCGCCTGCGGCAAGCGATCCACGCCACGTTGAATATCGACAACGTACGCACCGGCGACCTTGGCGGCAGCGCAAATACCCGACAATTCACCGAAGCCCTGGTCAAGCGCATTAACCTGGAAAAGTAGCATCCCATACACCGTTGCAGTTTGTCCGGAAGTCAGCCGCCATCGATTGCCGACCTGATGGCGGATTGATTTTCGCGGCCTGAGACAAAACCACGGCGTCCGACGTCTATCTCCTCATGGCACCCAAAGTGCATGAACGAAAAGGAGATAGCATCGTGCCCGATTCTGCACACGCGCTCGTATCTGCGCAGATACATACACAGATACCTAAGCGGATACATGCGACCGGACAGAGGACCGTGCTTCGCCTCTGGGTATGGGAGCTGCTGCTTACTTGCTTTTCAGTCGCCTTGTTGGTGCTGGTCGCCAAGCCGCTGGCCGAGGGTGAGCGTTCGCTGGGCTTAGCTCAGCGTTATGCCGAAAGCAGCACTGCCGCACTGCCGATACCGTCCATCGAACTATCCTCGCCGGCCGTCGCCGGCAGCCAAAACCATTCGCCGTCATGGACGCAGACGTTTAGCTTTGCCCCGTCCGAAAACGACAAACCCCAGCGCGCGCAATGGCTGAACCGCCACGCCGGCGCGGTACTGGCGCTGTTGGCGGCGTGCGGCTGGATCACGTTAAGCGTCGGGCGCAGCATTTCCGGCATGCGCGTGAAGCAACCCCTGATCGCCGCATTCTGGTGCGTCGCCGGCCATCTGCTCGGGACCTTCAGCGGGCGCTGGCCGCTGCCGGGGCTGCCGTGGTTACCGCCGGAGCTAAAAGGCGGCGTTGAGCAATGGTTTGCGGCAACCAGCGTATGGATGCTCGCTGCCGGCGTACTATTTCTTGTTGCAATGTGGAATGGCTGGCGCTCCAGCGCTATGCCGACACCGCATTTTCAATTCAACCATGCGGCGGCATCGCCGTGGGTGTACCCCGGATTTGTCTTGTTTTCCGGATTAGGCTGGCTGTGGCTGCTGGATTGGGCCGCGCGCGGCCACTTGAACAAGCAGTTCGTCGGAATCTACCAGGTCGATTCGCTCTGGCTGGCGTTCATGGTTTTTACGCAGGTTGCAGCCCATCAGGGGCAATTGCTGGCGGCCATCAGCCGCTTTGCTTCCTGGCTCGACCGGCTTAGCGCGGCACGGGTGAGCATGCCGAATGTCCTGCTGCTCTCGGGGTTGTTGGCATGGACTGCCTTGCTGGTGGCGATAGCGCATATCGGCGCCGGCGACACCGGCCAGCTAAAAATCTATCAGCGCCATGCCGCCGTGCTTGCCGAGTTGATGCGGATGCCGGTTTGGCTGGCATTGGGGTGGGTTTTATATAGATGGGTGGAAACGGGGCAGCGCGCCACCCAAGGCATGTTCGTGGTGGCGGCGCTGCTGGCGGTGCTGGTTTCAGGATTGAGTTTTGACCACGACGGCGGACCGATATTGGCGCAAACCATTGCTGTAGTCTGGATTTCTTCCGGCTTGGTGCAGGCTCTTTTGGCGCGAAGATTCAGTTGGATGTTGAGTTGGCCGGTGGCAATTGCCACCGCAGCCCTCGGCACCGCCGGTGCTATCCGGCTGGCGTTCGCCAACGCGCCAAGCATTCGCGTCGACGCGATGGCGCTCGACTACCAAGGTCCGCTCGACTTCCTTAGCGTGATGCACTGGCTGCTGGATGCGGCCCCGGCATTTGGCTTCGGTATTGGGAAAACCCCCTGGTGCGGATATGCGCGAGTTGTCGGCTTGGTCGAGCCTTGCCGGCGTGCCGGTGTGCCGGATCAAATTCAAAGTGATTATGTGGCGTCTGCGATGCTCGCATTGTGGGGGTGGTTGCCGACTCTGCTGCTGCTTGCCGCGTTATTGCTTTGGCTGTGGGATCTGCTGCGCAAAGGGCCGGCCACGCATGCCGAAGCGCTTAATCTCGGTCTTTTGCGCCAATGGATAGTGATGGGTTTTGCCGTCACCAGCGGCGTGCAAATTGCCATCAGCGTGGCGGGAACGCTTGGCACAATGCCGCTCGCGGGTCTCGCGATTCCGATGTTGTCGCTCGGTGGCGCGGGTTTGATCAGTACCGCCGTATTTGCCGGACTATCGGTAAACCGTATTTATTTACAAAATGGTGAGACGCGCCGAAAAGCGATGCGTCTATAGAAGTGTAAGCAAGCCAAGGAGCGCACTTCCATGAAGAGCACATTTACCCTCGGTCGCAGCGTTGCCGCGATGGTGGCGATATGCACGATACTGACCATCGGTTCCCTGGCGTCGATATTGGCGGCCGGCAGCCACGCAAATATCGCCAAGCGCGTGCACGAATATCTGCGTCAAGGCGGCGCAGTGATGCGCGTCGTCGATCCATGGCGTCCGCTGCCCGGCTGCC
>PKWO01000471.1 GCA_003132085.1 Oxalobacteraceae bacterium
CGGCGATGATCAGGGTGCGTTCAAACTGGCCGGTGTCCTTGGCATTGATGCGGAAGTAAGTCGACAATTCCATCGGGCAACGCACGCCGGGCGGAATATAGCAAAATGAACCGTCGGAAAACACTGCGGCGTTGAGCGCAGCAAAGAAATTGTCGGAATAGGGCACCACCGAGCCAAGGTACTGCTGCACCAAATCCGGATGTTCACGCACCGCTTCGGAAAAGGAGCCGAAGATGATGCCGANNTGAGCAGTTCCGGATCGACATCGTCCAGGCTCTGCGGCCGATCGTTCATGGATTTCGGCGCTGAATAGTAGATGATGTCCTGATAATCGATCGGCGGATATTTCACCGTCGACCAGTTCGGCTCCTTCAGCGTGAGCCAATGGCGAAATGCCTTCAGCCGCCATTCCAGCATGAAGGCCGGTTCATTCTTACGCGCCGAAATCATGCGTACCGTATCCTCGGTCAAGCCGCGCGGCACTGTGTCGCTTTCCATCTCGGTGACAAAACCGTGGCGGTATTCGCCGACGATCATTTCGTCGAGTGCGGTGGTTTTCTCAGTCATGATATGTTTTCCAATGTATTACCTTTAGGCTTCATTTACGATCCGCCGCGCTGTGGCACCCTGTTTTGACGCCCGCCGCCCGCTGATTGCGCTAACGTCAACCAGCTGCGAAACCGGATCGACCATCTGATTCAGCGTAACTCCCTGCAGCACGCCGAGCACGACTTGATTGATCCGTTGCCAGTTGGCGCGTACGACGCATCCGGATTCCTGCGAGCAGAGGCCAGGTGTAACGCTGCATTCGGTCATGCCGATTGGCCCATCCATGACGTGAATAATGTCGACCAGCGAAATCCGATCAGCTGGTTGAGCCAGTGAATATCCGCCTTTGGGGCCACGCAACGATACGACCAGTCCGCCACGCGTCAGTATTTTGAGGATCTTGCTCACGGTCGGCAATGGAAGGTGGATCGCGGCGGCAATCTCGGCCGCATTTCGACTTCGCTCCGGGTCACGAACCATCGCGGACATCACTACAGTGCCGTAATCGGCCGTCTTGCTTAATCTGAGCATCGGTTTTTTTCGCAGTAGTGTCTATATAGTACCAGTCTAGTTCTATATAATTTCAATTGCAAGCATCAAATACGGAAATAGATAACCGTGTCGACGGTCTTCCCGCTGATTCAAAAATGGAGATGAAGTGCTAGCGCCCTTATACAGGTCGAAAGGCGCAGCCTGTCGCAGGCAATTTTCATTGAATGTCATAGTAGGAAATAGTTCCGGCAGTCAATTTGTTTTAAAATCTGTATAATACATGCATCTATAATCTGCTGGATGTTTTATGGAATATCCATCTTGCATTTCTTCATTTTCAGGCTTCGGCTTGAACCAGGCGCCATGGAATTTTTCGCGAACTGAATGTCGCTCGAATGTGAGCGTCGTCAACAGGATCGGACAGGCACATCGCCACTGCGCATCTTTTTCTCCCTGATTGGCGGCACCAGACACAACGAGAATAGAAAGCGGCAATCCATGACAAACGAAACAATCGTGCCCTCCCCAACCAATGTGATGGCAGAGACATTGGCATCCGCCGATCGCTTACCTAGCGGTAGCAAATACGTTACATCGGAAGGCACGCGCGCGATCAAGGACGGCATCCGTCCAAACGGCAACAGCGGTATTCCCAACGCCGAAAGGAAACCGTTATGGCTGCGCGTCAAAATGCCTTCCGGCGGCCAATTTCAGGAGATTCTCGAGGTCGTCAAAGACAACAAATTGCACACAGTGTGCGCCGAGTCAAAATGCCCAAACATCGGGGAGTGTTGGGGGCGCGGAACGGCTACGTTGATGCTGATGGGAAAAGTATGCACTCGCGCCTGCAAGTTCTGCGCGGTCAGCACCGGCAACCCTCACGGCTGGCTGGACCCGTTGGAACCCGCTCACGTCGCGCAGGCAGTTGCGCTGATGAACCTGCGCTATGTGGTGTTGACATCGGTTGACCGCGACGATCTCGCCGACGGCGGCGCGGCCCACTATGCGTCCTGTATCCGTGCAATCCATACACGTATGCCGCAAACGGCTGTGGAAGCGCTGACGCCCGATTTCGCAGGCAGACGCGATAGCGTCGCAACGATCCTCGACGCCGGCCTGGTCACGTTTGCACAGAATCTTGAAACGGTCGAACGACTTACTCACCGCGTGCGCGACCCTCGGGCCGGATATCACCAGACGTTGAGCGTTCTTGAATTTGCCAAGCAGTACGCGCCAACCACACGGACCAAAACAAGTCTCATGTTGGGTTTGGGCGAGACCGATGCCGAAATCAATCGCGCACTCGACGATCTGCGCGAGGCGCAAGTCGATATCGTGACACTGGGCCAATACTTGCGGCCAACGCTGCATCACCTTCCGGTAGAGCGTTTTGTGACGCCAGAAGCCTTTCGCGACTACCGCGCACTTGCATTATCCAAAGGATTTATGGAAGTAGTGGCCGGACCAATGGTACGTTCGAGTTACCGCGCGGAGCGCGTGCTCGACCTTAATAATGCGGGATTGTAATCAGACATTGACCGATATGGTAACGAGCGCGCCGATATCGCCAGCGATCATGCGTTGACCGGTATCGCCGCCTTGCAAGCGCGTATATCTTCGGACTGCTCTTTTTCCACACGTATGGTGAGCCAACCCGGGAAGCTTGTCAGTACAGCACGCGGGTTCGAATCGTGCCGTCCACGTCCCGCAGTTTCTTCAGCGCCAGCATGGAGCAATCGGCATCGACATCCATCACCAGATAACCAATCATATCGTTGGTCATTAAACTTTGTGAGGAGATGTTAATTTTATTTTCGGAAAAGATTCCATTAATCGCAGACAAAACGCCGGGGACATTTTTGTGAATGTGCAGCAACCTATGCTTTCCAGCCAGCGGCGGTACTGCCACTTCTGGAAAGTTCACGGCGGAGAGCGTACTGCCGGTATCGGAGTAGCGTGCAAATTTCTCCGCCACTTCGAGACCTATGTTGGCCTGGGCTTCCAAGGTCGAACCCCCGATATGTGGCGTCAAGATGACGTTATCGAATTTGCGTAGCGGCGACAGGAACTCTTCGTCGTTGGCTTTTGGTTCTTTCGGGAATACGTCAACGGCAGCGCCGCCAATGTGCTTGCTTTCCAACGCGGCAGCCAACGAATCGAGGTCGACACAGGTACCACGTGCGGCATTGATAAAGATGCTGCCAGACTTCATTCTTGCAAATTGCTTGGCGCCTATCATGTTCTTGGTGGAGTCGATTTCAGGCACATGTAAAGTGACGACATCCGCTTGGCCCAGCAATTCGTCCAAAGTATTCACCTGGCGGGCGTTACCTATTGGCAGTTTGGTGACGACGTCAAAATAAATCACATGCATACCCAAGGATTCGGCGAGTACCGACAGTTGGCTGCCAATATTTCCATAGCCGACAATACCCAATGTTTTGCCGCGAGCCTCAAATGAGCCTTCCGCCGATTTTGACCACCCTCCACGGTGCACCAGCGAATTTTTCTCCGGGATTCCGCGTAACAATAAAATGGTTTCGGCAAGAACCAGTTCCGCGACCGAGCGAGTATTCGAGTAAGGCGCGTTAAAGACAGGAATACCTCTGGCCATTGCGCAACGCAGATCGACCTGATTGGTACCAATGCAGAAGCAGCCAATCCCAATCAGTTTGTTGGCAGCCCCCAACACTCTTTCAGTAATTTTTGTACGCGAGCGGATGCCAACAAAATGCACGTCTTTGATTTTCTCGACCAAGGCGTCTTCATCCAGACCAGTACGTAGGTACTCGACATTTTTGTACCCATTGCTACTCAACAATTCGAGCGCATTGTTATGCACGCCTTCCAGCAACAGAAAACGAATTTTTTCTTTATGCAAAGACAATTGATGCATGATAATTCCCAAAAATCGAAGATTGCATGGCAAATTCCGCGCAAGTACTACTTTTGATTCAACATGGCTGCACAAAAGGCTGCGAAAAGCCAATTTGACGGATTAAGGATGACAAATCGTCTATCACGTTATAGCCGGGGCGTATCGGCTACATGGCGACAACCGAGGGGGCTTAGCGCAAAAGCGCAGACTACCATCGCGTGGCTCCTCGCCGGTATCCGATTGTGCGGGAGTTTTGTATGAAGCTACTCCCCGGTTGGAAGTCCAATCGTGTTCAATAATTCTAGCCGCCGCAACCGCCGCAGCAGCTACCGTTTTGTCCATGCGAAGGTTTGTCAGTGCCAACATCATCGCGGGGAATATTTCGAGTCGCTTGTGATGTTTGCGTCAACGCGATTCTTGCATCTACCGACACATCTGCATCCTTGGGTTCTGGCACACCAGCTACATCATTGGCCATGCTCAGCGTCAGCGCAACGTCATGGGCCGCATCGATGCTCGCCATTTCATTCATTTTCACAATTTCAGGTTGCATCTTTCTTCCTTTTCTTCACACAAGACAACAAGCACCATTTGATACTAACAGAGTTAGTATCGCTCCCCATCCAAGGTCGTTTGTTTTAAGATGTATTCATTATACAGCTTATATAAATCCTGCCACAAGATATTACGTTCAAGTGGCGGAGAGGCCGTTGGTGCAGTAGGGACAAGTGGCAATCACATGTGATGCGACTTGTTCAAGCACGTGCCGCACGCAAGCGGCGCATCAGATCAAGTAGCATGCCGGCGAAGGCCGCCGTCCAGGCGACCAGCGCAAAATACAGAAAAATCTGTGGCAGGAACTCGAGAAAATCGAGAAACATTGTCGCGATCATGTCAACTGTGTATGAAGGCCTGCAGCATTCCTTTCCAGCTTTTCCTTGAGGCTCGGCTTGCTCTTAATGACACTGGCCTTCTTTTCACCACTTCCGCTTTCGGTATCGTTGCCGCCACCGGTATCAGGAAAGAACTCCTAAACGATTTCGGGAATTTCTTCTACCAACTCTTCAAATGCGCCGCTGCTGAATCCCTGACTGTTGGAACATCAAAAACAGCCTGGTCATATCCGTCAGCCACACGCCGCTCGTGGAGCTCTTTCGCCTCCACTATTGTTTCCACCACTGTTCTCCCTTCTCGAACCGTGATGTCAGCGTAATAGATCGGAGCCCGATGGCTCATGGTGGTGCTTTTGGCCCGTAGCCGCAACGCCAACGGCAAGCACGCCAGCAAATTGTCTGACACCGCTTGGTAATAAGCCAAGCGTGCTGCCAGCGTTCGGATGCTGTTGAAACCGCTTGTCCTGAAAATGAATGTTCCAAGATCTTCTTCGTCCTCACCAATTTGCACATTCAATCTCGCATAGGGCTTACAACCGTAAGCACCCGGTAATTCCGTCTTGAATAAACGGGCTGACATCGGCGAGTATCGTGTCCATCAAGAATCTAAATGGACACCCATTAGCAGGCCAATATCAAGAACAAAAGCGCTCCCATCGTGAAAAAATTAACGAGAAGGTGGAATAGTGACATGCCGTCATCGTCCGGCGTACAGTCCGTCAACCGTACCCGTTTTTTCGTTCTACTGGTTGCGAAGCGAATCGCACCAGACACCCATCGGGATCAGGCCTGTCGCGATGCCCTGCGACGGCCCTGGAGGCATTTTCCCCCCAGAAAAACGATACCGAACACCATTTCATGCATGTGTCAATTCAACCCGACATATTGCAAATTCAGCAACAAGCCGAAATACCGCGTGATCCACAATGGCACTGCGATTGCGGAAGAACTTGCCGCCAGCAAATAAAACGGACGAAACCCGAGCCGTCAAAGCGGATGTTCGGCGCGCCAGAGCGCGCGCTGCTCAGAAGGCACCGGTTCTTCGATCGTCAAAAGATTCATCGCTATCTAGCAATTTTAAAGATGTATTACATAAGATACTTTAAGACCGGATTTCCGCAATACTTGGATCGATGAAATTCATTGACATCGCTACACGGCTGGGAATTGCAAAGCTGGGTCCTTCACGGCAACCACCGAATTTGCACGGATCAGGTCCGGATGCGAATAGGGATCGTGCCGGAATTGCGGGCTATGAGGGGAGATTCCTTCTTGATCAGATCGCTTAGGGTGACACCATCGAGGACAGCCAGATAAGCCGCCGTCGCGGAATTCAATACGCCCTTTAGCCTGCAACCTGGAGAATAGATGCATGCATTCCTCTCGCGATCAAAGCATTCCGCCATGTAAAAGTCGCTCTCGGAACCTCGCACCACGTCGCCGATATTGATGTCAGCAGGGTCCTTGTTGAGTCTGAGCCCGCCGTTGCGCCCGCGCACAGTTTCCACCATGCCGGAAAGCCCAAGTTGGTGCACCACTTTCATCAAATGATTTTTGGATATTCCATGCATCTCGGCGATGTCATTGATTGTTACCAACTGCTCCCGATCGAGTCCCAGGTACATCAGCACTCGTAGCGTGTAGTCGGTGTAGATTGTTAGTCTCATTGGTCGTCTGAATCCATTTGAGAGAAGATTGCGAATATTGTTCTGGCATTACCGATTTGCTTATTATAGGACTAAGCATGCATCTTTATCATTTTGTGAGCAACCCGACAGCACAAAAAGTGACAACACCCCGAAATACAGTTGTGAAAGGTGTAATTTGCGTACGCTCTTCATGATTTCGTCTCAATTCGTCGCCGCGATGTGCGGCCTATTTCCGAACATAGCGAATGAGCAGTTAATCGCGCCACCCATCCTGTTGCGCTCATTTCTGCCGAAAGGCAGTCCCGCGGCGGCTCTTAGCGCGCCTTGTCAACCATATAGTCAACCGCCGCCTTCACCTCGTCGTCTTTCAGCGCCGTATTGCCCCCTTTGGGTGGCATGGTCTTCAACCCACTAAGAGCGTGGGCATGCAGCGTATCGGCGCCTTGTGCGATGCGTGACGCCCAGGCGGCCTTGTCGCCGAACTTTGGCGCGCCCAATATGCCCGCACCATGGCAAACCACGCAGGTGACTTTGAAAACCTTCTCGCCTTTTGCCAGATCGGCAGCACTGGGCGCGGCCGACGCCGCGATTGCCACCGGCGCTGCCAGCGCGGTACAGATTACAAGGGATAAATATTTGATTGCCTTCATGATTTCATTCTCCAAAATGTAAAAAATATTCGGCCACGCAGAACGAAGCCAAATTCAATAACGCCGCCGGGTTGGAATTCTCAATCCAATAACGGGTTAACCAAAAACATATCGATCAAACGGGGAAAATTGACCCAGAAATCGTCGTCCGGACAGGAGGCGGGATCGACCGCCACTGGACTGTCATCGCCATGCAAGTGATGCGGGAAGGTCGCCAGGTCGACATGCAGCGGCGCGGTGTCGATGCGCACCTCCGCTTCACCCCAGCACCAGCCGACCGAGTATTCGTCCGTGCTGAAGTAGCGCGCCTCGATCATCAAACCATTGCCGAGGGATAGCAGAAGCGCGTCCTGCGGCAGGCGCATCGGCTCGGCCACACGCTGCGCATAGCGCTCCTCGATCTGATTCTTGAGCAACAGGTGAACGCTGATCGATTTGGCATCCGAAATCGTTGTTCCATAAAGTTGCTCCGAAGCCTGCACCCGCACCTGCAACTTCATCTGGTCAATGATCCGCGCGCTCAGATAATTCTCATAGGCCGGATGTTCAGGCAGTTCGCCACAGCGTATCTTTTCCAGCAAAGCAGCGACGCTTTCCACGCTATGTTGTTTCAGCAATTCCTTGGCGGACTCGCGTAGTGTGTAAATGGTCTTTGCATACAACGCTTGCAGCACATCGGCATCCATCGAGTCTGTGGTTTGAGTATCCATACTCATTTCCTTCACATCACATCCTGGTATCGCGCGCGGCGCTGTTGTCCATGTTCACCATGTCTGGTGTCACTTGGTCGAAGCGGACAATCTTTCCGCCTTCATTTTTTACAAAGTCCTGCGCGTCTTGCATATTCGCGAAGGTGGCGAAGGTAGGTCCCATTGAACCGGGCTTGCGACTGCCGACAACGTAGAAGGCGGCTTTAGCGTCGATCCGATTCGCGGTCGGATGATCCCAGTCAGCCCTGCCCATGTCTTGCACGTACATCGCGGCGATCTGCCGCTTCTGTTCCGACATCGACAATACGGAAAACAATTCCATCACATTGCAGAGAAAATCCGGTTTGCCCTCCGCATAGCGAATCTGCGCCTTGGGGCCCACAAAGTCCTTGAGTATCATGCCGTCCAGCGCGCAGGCGGTGTCGCTGTCCGGTTCCAGGGCGATCGCTTGCCTTCTCAACAACTTTGGATAGGACGAATATTTTTCACAAATTTCAAAACAACAGCTTCAGTAAAACATCTATATTAGGTGAATCTTATTGCATGTCGCTATCAGTGACAAGAGAAAAATATCGCCCTCACGCAACTTCACTACCGAATCGCTCCCATGTTGGTGGCGTCGCCAACGCTTTCTCTACTCATACATTTTAGAGTTTCTTTGGCATACATCACGGCGGAATTAATAAGATGCATTTTACTTGAATCTTTCAAATGATGCTGATAACATACACCTTTAAGACGTTCTGCTTCGCATGATTCGGGCCAACCTGCCTTACACAGATCGCCGAACAGTAGCGTGTTGAACGAACAATCTAACGACCGTCTTTCCCAATGCCCAAGGAGCCGTAAATGCAACAAGTCTTCACCAAAGCAATGGCCCGCAACATATTTCTCGGTGGCGCGGTATTTTTCATCGCTATATATCTGATGCTCAGCTATGACACCTGGCAGCGCATTCCCGAACGCGATCACGCGGACAAAATGACGCCAGCGGTGCTGCGCGGGAAATATCTGCTCGATACCAATGACTGCATCGGCTGCCACACTATCAACGGCGAAGGCGCCTATTTCGCGCCGGAACTTGGCAACGTATACAAACGCCGGGGGCCGCAATTCATTTCCGCATGGATTCAATCGCAACCTACCAACATGCCGGGTAGAAGGCAGATGCCGAATTTCCATTTCACTCAGGCCCAACTGGACGACCTGGTGGCCTATCTGCAATGGCTGTCGAACATCGATACCAACAACTGGCCACCCAATATCCAAGGTTGATTGGTTCCATTCCCAATTGAACAACAAGGAGAAAGCATGAAATACCAGTCTCAAAAGGTGGCGACCCCCTATTTCGTCGCCGCTCTGGCCCTGTTTGTAGGGCAAATTGTGTTCGGCCTCATCGCCGGCCTGCAATATCTGAACGGAACCTTTTTGTTTCCGATATTGCCATTCGACGTTGCTCACATGAGCCACACCAACCTGTTGATCGTCTGGCTGCTGATGGCATTCATGGGTGCCGCTTACTTTATCGTTCCCGAAGAGGCGCAAACTGAGCTCTACAGTCCGAAACTCGCGCTGATCACATTCTGGGTGTTCCTCGTCGCAGGGGCATTGACGATCGCCGCGTATCTTTTCGTTCCCTATGCCGACCTGGCGGCTGCAACCGGAAACGCTGTCGTTCCTACCATGGGACGCGGCTATCTTGAACAACCATTACCGATCAAAATCGGCATTGTGCTGGTCGCGCTTTCTCTTCTTTTCAACGTGACGATGACTTTGATC
This sequence comes from Oxalobacteraceae bacterium, assembly GCA_003132085.1. Lineage (GTDB taxonomy): Bacteria > Pseudomonadota > Gammaproteobacteria > Burkholderiales > Burkholderiaceae_D > PKWO01. Next base: position 9,601 of record PKWO01000471.1, read on the forward strand.
AAAGGTCGCAAAACATCGATCAACCTGATCCTGGTGGGTAGCCTGTGGGGCTTAGCACTGTTATTCCTGCCTGCCTTTTATTTTTCGCAAGATACCGTCAAGGCCAGTTTCGGCTGGTGGTGGATCGTGCACGGCTGGGTCGAAGGCGACTGGGAATTGATTCTCGGTGCGCTGCTAGGTTTCATCCTGATCAAAATGACGGGCGTAGATCGCGAAATCGTTGAAAAGTGGCTGTACATCATTGTCGCCATGACGTTGGTCTCCGGAATCATCGGTATCGGCCATCATTACTACTACACTGGCGCGCCATCTTACTGGATCTGGCTCGGTTCGATTTTCTCCGCACTCGAACCGATCCCGTTCATGCTGCTGATCGTGTTTGCATTCAAGATGTTGTTGCAACGCCGCCGCGAACACCCGAACAAGGCCGCGATGCTGTGGGCGCTCGGCACGCCGATCATGGCGTTTCTCGGCGCTGGTTTGTGGGGCTTCATCATCACTCTGGCACCGGCCCAATACGTCATGCATGGCACCAACTTCACTGCTGCGCATGGCCATCTCGCTTTCTTCGGCGCCTATGCAATGGTGTCCTTGGCCATCATCTCGTACGCGATGCCTTTGTTGCGCGGTCGCACAGCCAACAGCGCAGCTTCGCAGCGCTGGGAAATGGCCGGTTTCTGGATCATGGTATTGAGCATGATCGGTATCACGCTTGCCCTAACCGGCGCCGGCATCGTCACGGTGATCCTGCAGCGCACTGGGGACGATCCGATGGGCTTTATGCAAGTGCAGGACAAGTCGCGCGTGTTCTTCTGGGTGCGCGAATTTGCCGGTGTCTGCTTCTTCGCCGGTTTGTTGGTGTATTTGCGCAGCTTTTTCATGGTCGGCGAATACGAGTATGCCGATGAAATGAAACGTGCTTTGGCAGTCTGAGCGAAACCCGGAGGGACTGCGGTCCCGCCTCCTACTTATTCAACGGCGATCCAGCATGCAGATTGAAAGCGGCGCCGATTATCGGCAACCCTTGCCGGGAGATTTTGCAATATGGGTGTTCATTTTCGCCGAATTGACGGTTTTCGGCGTACTGTTCGCGGCTTATGCATTCGCCCGTAGCGCGCATCTGGATTTGTTCAACTCAAGCCAACTGACGCTGAACCGTACGTTTGGTTTTGCCAACACCTTGGTGTTGCTGAGCAGCGGCTATTTCGTCGCGCGTGCAACGCAGTCGATCAAGGCCGGGCGCAGCGCGAATTGCGGTAATTGGCTGGCCGGTGCGCTTGGATTGGGCTGCGTGTTCCTGGTGTTGAAGGTCCTTGAATTTCAACAGGATTTTTCGCACGGTATCAATCTATCCACCAATTTGTTTTACATGTTTTATCTGTCCATGACGTTTTTTCACTTCATGCATGTGATCATGGGCATGGCGATCCTCACCGTGGTCGCGTACAAAGCCTACGCCGGAGGTTATAGCGTCGAGAATCACACCGGCGTGGAAACCGGCGGGTCCTATTGGCATATGGTCGATCTGGTATGGATCATCCTGTTTGCGCTGGTTTACGTCATTCATTGAAAGGAAAAGCGATGAAGCTGCCTTCTACCGTTGCGGCCAGGTCTTGTACCGCTTCCTGGGTCTCGTTGCTCGGACTTACCACAATCTCGTTTCTCCTCGGTTCGCGCGTTCCGAGCCAGGTGCTGATGGCGACTGTGCTCGTCCTCACACTCGTCAAGGGTCAACTGGTGATCAACGATTTCATGGGCTTGCGCACAGTGCGCCCGTTGTGGCGAATCGCCATGGGCGCTTACCTGGTTGCCGTTGGCGGCGTGATCGCCGTCGCCTATCTCACTGCATAATCAAGGAAAACCATGTCCGTTACCGCACTCAACTGCACCCTCCGGGTGCCCAGCCTCATTCCACCTTACACACCCTGCGGCGACGAAATCGAAGTCTTTGAACTCGCCTATCGAAACCGCCTGCCGCTGCTCATCAAGGGCCCGACCGGCTGCGGCAAGACNNCGGTCCGCTGACCCAGGCGGTGCGCCACGGTGGGATCTGTTATCTGGACGAAGTGGTGGAAGCGCGCAAGGATACGACAGTCGTGCTGCACGCATTGTCAGACGACCGCCGGATTTTGCCGATCGACCGCAACGGCGAGATTTTGGAGGCGCCGCCGGAATTCATGTTGGTGGTTTCCTACAATCCCGGCTACCAACATCTGCTCAAAGGGTTGAAGCCCAGCACCCGCCAACGTTTCGTGTCGCTGGCCTTCGGCTTTCCGGACGCAGCGCGCGAAATCGAAATCGTAATGACGGAAACCGGCGTCGATTCAAGTCTAGCCAAGCGTCTGGTGACGCTCGCCAACGCCTTGCGCAGCACGGCCGATCACGACTTGGAAGAAGCGCCTGGCACGCGCCTGATCGTTGACGCGGCGAAATTGATCGCCAGCGGCTGCGATCCGCAGGTGGCGTGCCGCGCTGCAATCATCGAATGCCTTTCCGACGAAACGGAAATCACGCGCGCGTTGATGCAAGTTGTCCTCGCGATCTTCGGCGACTAAGGAGACGCGACGTCATGGAAGAACAGATCGGCATCGCCTGGCACCGGCTGATAAACCGCATTG
>PKWO01000544.1 GCA_003132085.1 Oxalobacteraceae bacterium
CATGGTTTAGGCGTCACCCGTGAAACAATGCTCCCCTAACAATATAATTCAAGGACACCAGAATGAATCAAAACGACGCAATTCAAGCGCAGATCGCCGCACTGCTGACCGTGCGTAACTATTTGCTAAATCAAACCCCTTCTGACATGGTTGCATTGGCGAATGTTACGGAAAATATAGTCGCCTTGAATCAAAGGCAGGCGGCATTATCCACCCAAATCGGTGGGCCCCAACTATTGTCTGCTGCGCAGCAGGCGGCGCTTCAATCGGCAATCACAACCTTGGATGCGCAAGTTCAACAAGGCGCGACAGTTAGCGCGCTCCTCACGTTTGTCACGGCACTATTACAGGCTGTTTAATCACACGGTCAGTTCCAAGAGTCAATCGCGAATAAAATCGACATGACTACTTTTCGTCGAGATACTTGCACACAGCTGGTAATATCAATCTTGAACAAGATGGACAACCAAGATTACTGGTCGTCGCTATTGTTCGCACCACCGTGGTGAAGTGGATGCGAATGCCGGCTGTATCGTCGTCAGAAACAAATCACGTAGATGAATTTGTTATACCTGTCAAGCGAAAACGCAAAAGCGTTTGGCGGAAATCCTTGCCGCGAAGCCGCATTAAAAATCAGTATACCGAAGAATTGGAACGCAAACGCAATGATTTATGACGTATTGACGTGGACGAATGCAGGGGACCGTAGTGCGCTTGCCTGCGAAACCTTGGCCGATGCCAAGAAATCCGCTCAGCAAAGTCGCACCCTGGACAATCAGACGGTGAAGATTGCCGATGCGTTTGGGACTGTGCAGCATTGGAACCGTGTTGTCGGCTCGAAAAGCAATCGCTGGGTCGTGCGGCCCGTCGTCAATGATGTGTTCTTGAGCCCGAATTAAGGGGCGGTGTTTTTGGGGGTTTTGCGGCTATTCGACTAAGCAATTTGAAGACGTCGAACCAAGTGGTGCGATACGTATATCTGGAAGACTTTCAGCGATTGATATTGAAGCATTGAGTGTTGGAGCTAACATCGTCGTAAAAGGACTGTCGCCACATCACGAGGCGTACCTTCAATATCACCGCAACTCGATATTCCAACATTAAACGATGCTGGCAGTAAAATGCGTCCTAAGGACGCATTTTACTGCCAGCAATGACAATGCGCAACTATTCCGTTTCAAAACAACATTTCCCGTACAGTGTTTTTTGATAGAAACATCGCCACCTTTAAAATGCGTCCTAAGGACGCATTTTAAAGGTGGCGAGATTAATATGTCAATGTTTACTTGTATTTTAAATCAATCAGCATTAAAATGCGTCCTAAGGACGCATTTTAATGCTGATTGAAGAAAGTAAATATTGGCACACTCTCCAAATTATGAACGACTCGCGATTGTTGCTGACGCATTAGCTGCAATCAATGCTCCCGCCTTGCCTTCCTATGAGCTGGGTAAGTTGATATTTTTGAAGGGGCTGTTATCCGGGGCCACATCACCAAAACAAGAATACAAGTCCATAATTGAATCGATTCTTGGGGTACGTCTATTGGCCCCTCTTGGTAAGTCGCGCGCCTACCTTATCTTCGGACGTGCGTCTGCGTCACCTGCTGAAATAGTTTGTTCGCTTGACCCATTTGCCTATATGTCGCATCTGAGTGCAATGGAACATCATGGCCTTACTGACCGATTTGCAAAAATACTTTATATGACCAGACCTCCAGCAGTCGAATGGAGGAGGCAGGCAGTCGCCCGCATGGAGAAAGACCTTGATGGCAAACTGGAACAATACAAGATAGCTGGCCTTCCTGCGCTAACAATGCCTAAAATAAGTGCTATCGGACGTACGGTCGTGCATTTCCAGGAGAGGTCACAATTAGGTGCATTCCGCAACGTCTCGGATACATCACTTCGCGTTGCAACTATTGGCCGAGTTTTTCTGGATATGCTGAGGGAGCCAAAATTGTGTGGCGGCATGCAGCACGTCCTCGACGTTTATAAACGTGACGCGAAGCGGTACTTGAAACTTATCGTTGAAGAAATCGACAGGCACGGGCAACCAATCGACAAAGTTCGCGCAGGCTATGTGTTATCGGAAGTTTGTGAGCTGCAGTACCCCGTCTTTCAAGAGTGGGAGTCCTTCGTCCAACGCGGCGGTTCAAGGAAATTAGATCCAGACGAAGAATTTGCAACTCACTACTCAGAGCGATGGAAGTTGTCCATCAATGTACCCTCGCTCGCATCAATGGCATCGGACTTCGATGATGGCTGACTTGCGCATAGAAGAACTTGACCTTCCGGCCTGGGTCGCGCGAGCGGAACCGAACAAGCGGAACTTCAGGGAGGCTGTACATATCATTCTCACCGCGATCAGTTCATCAGTGGTTCTGAGGTCCAAAATGGTGATGAAGGGCGGAATGTTGATGGCAATCCGCTATAACAGCGATAGGTTCACAAAAGACGCTGATTTTTCCACCAGGGAAAAATACCTCAAGGGGGCCGAAGAGTCGTTGCTTGCTGAGTTAGATGCGCAAATTGACTTAGCAAACGAACAGCTTCCTTACGATGTTATGTGCCGCCGCCAGCGTTCTGAGCTTCGTCCTCCACGAGGCGATGCGAGATTTCCTACGCTTCAACTTGCCATCGGATATGCTCCAAGAAGCAAGGAGCGGGAACGAACGCGACTACTGAATCGACAGGCCCCAACTGTCGTTGAAATTGACTACAGCTATAACGAAGCCGTTTTCGATGTTGAAATATTGGGCCTCGGGGATGGTGAAGAGCTACAGGCTTACAGTTTGTTAAATTTGCTTGCCGAAAAGCTGCGGTCGCTCCTTCAGCAGCCGATTCGCGAGCGTCAGCGTCGACAGGACGTATACGATTTAAATTTTCTGATTCGGGACATCAAACCGCTCGACGTCGCTGAACAGATGCAACTCCTTAACTTGCTCATCGATTCATGTAAGGAACGTGAAGTCGATGCAAAGAAGGACTCCTTTGCCAATCCAGTGGTGAAAGCCATGTCGCAGCATGGGTATGATGACCTGGCTCCTGAAATTGAAGGGGACCTCCCACCCTTTGAAGAAGCCTTTGCGATAGTTCAGCGCTTTTACGAGGGATTGCCATGGGAGGCAATTTTGCGAACAGACTCGAGTTAGTCCAAACCCGCATTAGGGGACAAGACACGAAACGGAATTTTGCGCACGCGAAGCGATTTAGTAGGACCTGCGCATTGGTCAAGCAGCAGCTTTGAAGGTTCACATCGGCGGCAATTGACCAATCAGCGAAAGGATTACGCCCACCGGTATCCAAGTTAAACGCCGAGCGAATCGAAAGTGAATTGCAGGAATACATGCCATTAAGTATAAGCGGAAACATATTTGAGAAGTGAGGAAGCCGACTAGGACAATAGCGCCGGACGGACTCAGCGCGTCTGTGCTCGATGCGCCATACCGGTGTTGTCCGTTGTCGAAGTTCGAATAATCGGCTAGTATGTCCGAATATTCGCTAGTGAAAGGTGAAGTGGCGGCGGATTATCCTGATTCGCACACAACATGATCAATATTTTCTTGCGCTGCAGCATTGGCTCGCGATTGATATTTTCGAGTTCCGGCCAACATCGTTTGATGTAATCTATAGGCCAATATCTGATGCGTTCGGTCAGCAAATCAAGACTGGCGGCGGGAATGAGCGGCCACATCCAATGTGTGCGCATGGACCGCGCGTCCCAGCTGGTCGGCTTCAACTGCAGGTCATTGATTCTGGCACTGGCGAACATCAATGCATCGGCAACTGCGATGGCAAATACACGCGCCTCCAATGTCTTGACTTGCCGAATCCGCATGGCACGCGCTTGGCGCGGAATGACGGGAATTGTATGCGACGCGATAGGCATTTTCTGCAGCGTTGCAAACTCCGACAAGAGCGAGTAGTCGGGCCTTGATGCTTCTGCTGCCAACAGGACGTCCAAAAGATCGTGCGCTATCCTGCGCGCGTCCTCGACTGACGCGATGCCATATCGGATCGATGCGGTTTGATCGTCGGAATTGCTGGCGAAGATCGATTGAAGATGCAAGGCAGACATGTTGATGCAGTCCGCTAGGCATAGCGCAGTGCGCGTCGGTGGTCGATTGTGGGCGCCCTCTGCCAGAGCGAGAAGGTGCTGTTCGACACCATGCCAGTTGACGGATTTTTGAAAGATTTTGGCATCAACCGGTATCAGCCAACTGACATGCTTCAAACAACCGATGGTGACGGCATCGAGCCAACGCCGACGCCAATACATCGGTCGACCTGATCGAAACGACTCCAGCATACACTGGGCGCACATGCCGAGTTCGGCCTGATCGGGCAAGCACAAGGGCGAGGTAACCATGTTGGCAAGTGCCCTGGTCGAGCGCTTTAATGTGATAGCAAGGTTCAGAATATCATGCGTGTGCAAGCGGCCGAGTAAAAGCCAATTTCCGATTCGCAGGTCGGCACGTTGTATTCCAATATGTGTCAGGATTGTTCGCGCCGGTACCGAGTAGCAGGCCGCGATGCGACCGATCCAGCTTCCCAAGCCTTCATCCTGCGCAGGATGCACGACAATCGGAAGAGAGGAGGGTGAAAAGGGATCGGCACTCATACGATCGCCGCAGCAAGCAATCCCGCCTCAGCACGAATCAGGTCGACGGTAATACGTTCCGTGCCAATGCGAATTGCCGCGCGTGCCGCCCCGGTGAGGATCTCGGCGATGCTGCCGGTTACGCCGTGGCTGGCAGCAAGGAGTGCTTGCACGAAGGGTTGTTCGCCCAAACCCGATTTCTGCCGTAACGGTAATGTTTTTTCAAATGCCTGTACAAATCCCCGGAATTCATCATTCTCTTTCCAACGCGCCAATTCAAACGGCCGAAAACGGCTCACCATCTGATCGTCGCTTTGCAACGTCGCAAGCGCATCCTGGGTGCCTGACACAACGATGCAGCAATTGAGCTTATTGGCTAAAAATTTCAACAGATTCAACGCGGCGCGCTGTTCACGTGGACTGCCGGAGAGAAGGTTGTGAATTTCGTCAACGAATAGGATGCGCGGCTTGATAACCGTGAGCAATTTGATGGTTGTGAATTCCAGTGCTTCGAGCCGATCACTGGGGCGGTAGGGCGCATGGATCGTTTGTAAAAGTTGAGCGTAAAAGCGCCGTTGAGACGGCGACGCCGGCATTTCCATGGAGATGACAGAATAATGCTCGACCCCCGTCTTGCGGTCGTAGACAGTCGGATGCGCCCGGCGGAATTTTTCGATGATCATACTCTTTCCCATGCCGGAATCGCCATGCAATAGAAGGCAAGGCATGCGATTGCGCTGTGGCGTCTCGTGCATTTCATTGAGCAATTGCAATACGCGAGCGGCGCGAGGATAATCGATCCAGCGGTCCTGGCGAAGATGCGTTATCCGTTCTTTCTCATCGAATGCCGCGATCAGGCGTATGCTCTCCAGCAGATGCTTCAAATCGCCCATCGGTTTCTCCTTGGGTGAAGACTACTTGACGTGGCGTTACCACATCTCAACCGGAAATTCCGGGGCATCAATGCTGTAGTCGATCCCTGTCGGATCGGTTTGCTGAAGGTTATTTGTGCTTGGGTCGACGGCGCGCGACCGCTCTTCAGAGGTTTTTCTGGCGACCGCCTTTCGGGCTGCGCGTGTTTTGTTTTTTGCGACATCAATGATTTTGCGCTGCGTACCGATGGCTTCGAATAGCCGCGTTTCATTGATGGCCAGTCGACTGGTCGTACGCAAATGTTTCAGCGTCGCCAGACATTCCCATAATGCAATTGCAGGGTGGCGCAGATCGGCATAGCCAGCCTTTACGTATGATCCATCCGGCAGTTTGACGTGCAATACCGAAATGTCTGCCGGATCGTAGTGGACAACGAGGTTGGCGGGCTGGGTGAGGTAGGGCGTAAGCACCGGATTCCAGTAGCGGATATGATTAAAAATAATGCCGCCACGATGCAAGGTACGAAGCACTGCTGGGAGGAAGGCGGCATACAGGTCGTCCAAATGCTTAATTGGGCGACTCAGCGGCTGCGCCAATTTCCAGGCGGCGTAAGGCGTGCCGCCTTTCAAACCGCGATGCTCCGCATGATGATAGCGTTCGCCGATTTCAATGGCGAGCCAGCATTCAAATTCGTGTAGCGTGAGGGCTGCAGTTTTTTCGGGAGCGAAATTCTTCCGGTTCTTGACCGAGTGGCCGGTTGCGCCGGGTAGTGTTTTGAGCTTGGTCATCAAGGTGCCGATGACGCGTTCGATATGGCCGCCGAATTGCGGCTGGCCTGGTGGCCGATAGGTTAATTTGATGCCGAACTGCGTACAACCGCGACCGAGCGCTTTACTGTGAAATTCGCTGCCGTTGTCAAGATGCAGACTGCGTGGAAGACCGGCCATCGGCCAGTCGATAACTTGGCCCAGGCTTTTGAGCCATGCTGCTTTTGCATTGACGATGCGCGTGATTAATAGCGCCACCGTGGCTGCGCTTGGCGGCTCGAAGGTGACGAGAATGGCCAGGATAGAACGTGTTGCGACATCCATCGCAACCGATAACCATGGACGCCCGATCAATGTACGGTATGGATTATCGACCACCTGCAAGTCGCATTTGGTGTGGTCGATCTGCACGACGTCGAATGGTTTGTGGACGACGAACGTGCCGGCGGCCGGCGACGTCTGTCGATCATCTTCTACCTTGCGCCGTACCACAAGGGTCGGCGCCAATTGGCGCAAGCGCCGGTCGATAGCGTTACGTGAAGGGGCTGATATTTGACAGGATCTGCAACGTTGAGTGACTTCCTCGAAGACATCAATCACGCGTAGCTTTATCGCGCCGCGCGCAAGTCGGCCGATGACTTTATCGATGATGGCTTCTTGTTCTGGCAACAGCCGAGATGATCCAGTGGGGAATCCTCTGCTGCGCCCCAACAGGGCGGTGGCGATGCCTTCGCTTAACAGACGGCGGCGGTATCGATATACAGTCACCCAATGAACGTTTAACAGTTGAGCGATCCGCTTTGCCTCGATCATGTCGAGCGGTTGGTCAAGTGTCGGGCGAATATGTGAATCGAGCAATGCGAGACGCGTCCATTGTGTCGGGGCGATAAGCTCAAGCGCACCCGGTGCTTTGGCCACGACATTCGAGTCGCCACTGCTGCGCCGCGTCATAGCCAATTCCTGTTGAATTTGCTAGCCGATTATTCGAACAAAATGCCTTCACTAGCCGAGTTTGCGCGCAAAGTTGATAAAATGATAGACAATTATGCAATGTGGAAATTTCTGCACAAATCGCCTGCGTACCCTGTAGACCTGCTGGGAGTCGCATTTGCTTGAATATTTCACTAGCGATTATTCGGATATCACTAGCGGTTTATTCGAACTTCGACACCAGTGTCGCATGCCGGCCGATCGCCATGCCGATCGTGGCTGCGTGGGCGTTTAGCCGTTCCGTGATGCGCTCTCTTGAATTGCAGGTCGCTACAGCTAAGAGGGTTCAAAGCCGTCCCTGGTGGCGTGAAAAAGGACACTCAATTGGCGTGTTCACCGGCCGCTTACCAGGTATGATCATTCCTGAGATTTGATTTCCAGCATTTCGCGCAGGTTGCGCGGCCACTGTTGCGAGCCGTGCAGCACGCGCAGAATTTCGATGCGCTGGCCTTTGACGCGGTATGCGACAATGAAAGAGGTTCGACCGATGACGAGCTCGCGGGTTGTTTTTACTCGGCCAGGCCGTCCCATGTCCGGGTGGTCTAACAGCATGTCCACCTGCTTTTCGATTTCTTCATCCTGATCGATGGCGGCAAGCAAGCTGTCCTGGGCGATGTAATCGAGTTGCGCATCGCGGGTCGCGTTGGCGGAAGGGAGCCAAACCAGAATCAAACACCGCTCCCTGCGGCGGGTTGTCCGGCGCGTTTCAACCATTCGGCGCGGCGTGCTGCGCTGTGCGCTTTGACTTCTTCATTGGATAGCCACACCATGGTCGGGTCATCGGCTTCGGTCAAGGCTTGTTCTACCTGCGCACGAAACCACTTGTCATGCGCTACGGCCTCGTGCGCGTGGCGCATGCGGTCGGCGGCATCTTCGCGGAAGCGCTCTTGCTTGACGGTCGCCGGGTCGTATTGGGTGGCGTCCACCTGATACTTGGCAATGCCTATTTTCTTCAGGTAGGCGACCAACGTTTCAAACCGGGCGAAGTTGCGTACGGCGCCGCGCTTGGCGGCCAATGCACGCTCAGTCATGCCGTACTGGATGACCACGCCCCAGCCTCCCGGCTGGCCGATGATGGAAGCGCCGCGCACCGCGCCGGCTTCCACCAGGCGGGCG
>PKWO01000393.1 GCA_003132085.1 Oxalobacteraceae bacterium
CGAGCCGTTTTTGCTTTTCAGGCGCACCGTCGACAACCAGACCTCGGCCGCCGCCCAGTCGTCATCGACCTCGCCGAGTACATGCCCGGGTTCCGCTCTGGCCTGCATCAGGTCGCGCGGCGCTGGCACGCGGGCGGCCACGGGCAGCGCGCTCATGCGCCGAACGCGGCCAACACGGCGCGGCGCTCGTGGGCGCGGGTCATGCCGTCCGGCGACACGCCAGACGCCTCGAGTTGCGCCGCGACCAGCATTTTTTGCTCCAGGGTCATCGCATTGAGCATGGCGTGAATAATGAGTTCTGCCTTGCCCAATTCGATGACCAGCGCTTCCAGCTGCTTGGTGGTGGGTGGGTTCATGGTTGCTCCAATCTAGCGCGGGGGTGATGGTTGAGCGGGCGCCAGCAGCTCATGGGGAATGGGCGCCCCGCTGCGGTACGCCAGCCGTCGAAACACCTCGGTATGCTCTTTTTCCATTTTCAACAACGCGTCGAGGTGCGCCGCGCGTTCCTGTTGCGCCCTGGTTTCGCCGCGTGCGCTGTCGATCGCCGTCATCGCGAATTTCCGCATGCCAGCGAGCTCGACGGTCAATTGCTCAAGCCTCTTTGCCTGTTCCAGCGCCAAGGCGTTGGCGGCGCCGACTNNCACCGCGCGCACGGCCTGCGCCGCCTGCAATTCAGCGGCCAGCCGCGCCGCCTGCGTGCGCACATCGGCCAACATCTGTTCCGTTTCACCCAGTCGGGCCTGCAAAAAATCCAACTGCGCCTGCCGATAGGGATGATGCTCGCCGGCGGCATCGGCATGCGGCGCCCTGCCCTGCCGCGCCAGCGCCATGCCGACTGCGCGCTCCACCACAGCGCCCAATACCACGCCGGTCTCCGCATCCAGCGCGCGGCCGGCCACGGCCTCGTCTGCCAGGCTCGCATCGAAGGCCCGCTTCTCGGCGGCGAGCGTGTCGGTCGACGGACTGCGGCCGGGCGCATAGGCGGCCAGCAGCTTGCGGTAAATCGGTGCGCTGAAGGTGCGTCCGGTGGCGGTGTGCGCCGCGCGGATGAATTCGCGCACGAACGGCCGGTGATCGCGGCCGCCGGCCGGATAGTCGATCAACAGCGGCTGCAACGCGCGCACCAGGAGCGCGGCTTGCTCGTCGGGCAACGGTAACAGCGCGGGACGGCTCATGGTCGTGTGTCGTTGAACAAGACCAGCGCGGCTTCCGGGATCTGCGCTATCCAGGTTGGGCCGACCAGGTCGATCGCTTCGGCGATCGTATAGTCCAGTTCTTGCAGCCAGTCGAACCGGTTCAAGGCCAAGGCGGCGCACAACTGTTCGCCGGTCGCCAGACCGGCATACCCTTGCGCGCGCGCCTGGCGGCCGATCTTCAGCAGATGGGTCAACTGCGGGTTGTCGGCGGACATGCGACGGGCCTTTCAAGGGGGTGGCGCGCAAGCGCCGATTGCGGTACTGTAACAAGTATAATAATACCTGTCAAATTCAGCTACTTTACTTAGCTGTAATTAAGTAAAGCATTCTTCTAACAGAGCCTTATGGGATCCTTGACCGTCATTCCCGCACAGAAACCGGCACCGACCGCTGCGATGGCCAGCTGGCGCTCACACAACTAAAGTTGTAACCACGCGTCAACTAATCTTGTAACCATCGGCACCACGCGTGGCGTTAAGGCGGTGGTACATCGGCAACACTGGCGCAACGAAAGAATAGCGCCGCGAACGGATGCATCGAAGATTTGCAACCTAGTCGTGGCAAGGCGAGCCACGAATTGCTCGCCATCATGAAAAATCCAAAATCGACGTTTTATGCCTGGTAGGCCAAGTAGGCGGTGGTGTCGCCATTTGTTATCCGCAGGCTCGGCTGCGGCCGTCATATACCAGCCATCGCGCAGCGTCCAGGTCATGCAAAGTCCGCGGCACGCGTCACGCGACTCCTGCAAAAGCTTTTCTTGTGCCTTATGGAGCGCATCGCGCCGCGCCTGCTTATCAACGAACGGACGAAAAGCCTGTGCTGCTCCCATTTGGCGCCAAAAAACCTATCTTTTCTTCCGACCGAACAACCGCCGACCGGTCGCACAGCGAACCAATATCTGGCAACAATCCGTCCGACGGTTGGCAAGGGCGCTCTTTGGCGTTCGAGAGAGTCATCAAGCCGCAAAAGCAACAGGCCCCGATCGACGGCAAATCGGTCAATGCACGGGTGGAATTCGCACTTGAAAATCACAACCGCGCTATCCCTGCGGAGGATCATCCCTGGAAAAATAAAAATCCCGCGCCCTGGATATGCGCTTGACGCCGCCCGCACAATTCAAGCTTTCCAAGGAAAACCTACCAACAGAAATAGCGATTCCTTGACCGGCTTATCCACGGCGGCGAGCGTGGTCGTTGGATGGACCATGAACGTTCGCCGCCGTGGGTAAGCCTACGTTCCCGATTTATAAACCGCCTACAACCGCATATCGAAGGGGTCATCTCTACTTTCCCGCAAAGGGGACATTTCTATTTAGCGTTGACATTAAATCGCTCACCTGTGGCATTCGCAGCCTCGATGTGACATATTTCAGCGATAAGCTTGCCTTCGGCATTTATAACTGGATACGCACATCCTGGGAACGCGCATCGATTACTTGAAAGTGTGAAGAGCCTAAGACGGACCTTACGGACTGGATTCAGGCACTTTACGGTTTCGTCCAAAATTTTCTCCATGGCTCTAGATTGACGCTTTCGAATATTGCTATTGTGATTTTCTTCGGTTAATTGTGGCGCGTAGCGCAGAGGCTTGCAACCTCCGCTTGGCGACCTAGCCCTCGAGCTGGGTAGGTACCAATAACCAGCATAATTTCACTATTTTTAGTATAGATCCTCTAGCTGGATTGACGCCGCGCAGCTGCTCGATCTATCTTGGCTTGAAGCGAACGATGACTGGCCGATCGGCTTGCCCGTTCAGGCGCACCACTGTTACGCAATGCCCTCCGTCGATCACTCGCAGGACCCAATCGCGGCGGCCGAACGTTGCGACAATGGGCGTCGGCTCGGGGGGCATTGCGACATAAACTCGAGCTCTGCCCTCCTCCATCGTTCCGTCGAATCGCACGCCGGCCTTGTTGCCCATAAGCGCACGCGTCGACAATCGTCCAAGGGCGTAACGCGAGTCTTCCGGGTCGTCGCGAAACCACGTCCTCGGATCCACGCCACATGGTTTGCAGGTCTTGCCAGCGGCTAGGGCGATCGCCTCTGCTTTATAGATGATTTTCCGATCGCGGGCGCTTTCCTGTAGGCCACTGTTCCGCCTGTTGTCGTCTGTGGCTCCATACCCCTCCCACTCGCCATGCCGCGCACTAACTGTGGCCTGACTTTGTGGCCGCAGGGAGGATGCCAGCGCAAGTTCGAAGGTTGCTTGGTTGGCACTTTCCATTTTTCCCCGGGGAAAACACCGTGTCCGCAACCTAAACACCGTGTGTTTTGCGTGAGGAAAAGCTGAAAAGCTTTCGAATAGCTACATCCTTCGTCGCGTTGACTCCTATTTTCCCCGGGGAAAATAGGGCATCGACAAACTTTGGAAGGTCATGCCCCCGCACGCATAAGAATGCGGAGACCTCCCACTCAACACGTCTCGTCTGCAGTTTGCTTTTCATTTTTCCGGGGAAATTTTTTGGATGATGTACGGCAAGCTGTCGCCTGGTGCGGCTATTGGGCCTGCGTTTCGCCCATCTTTTCTTGCTCCAAGGGGGAGAACAACGCTTGTGACTTCTACGCTGAGCCGCCAATAGGTTGGTTGATTTCCATTTTCCCTGGGGAAAATGGACTGCCATTTGCGGTGAATCAATTTCTACAATTGAGGCTTGAGCCGGGATTCTCCAACGATTGCTCGTTATTTATTGATTTGCGTGATGCTCTTTGATTTTGTTTTCTGTGGCTGAAGCGCGACAAATATTTTACAAAAAATGAATCGTACGGTGCTAAATGAATAATTTTAGTAGAAATACATTGTTTTAGTATATTAAATATAGTAAAAATGATCTTGTTAAATTTATTCAACATGGAGAGAAAATGCGGGCAAAAATTGTTTCCGTAACCAATCAGAAAGGTGGCTGCGGCAAGACGAATCTGGCGGTCAATTTCGCGGGCACCGCGATCCGCCATGGCTATAAAACGGTAGTTGTCGACGCTGATCCACAGGGCACCGCCTTGCAGTGGGTCGGCAACGCTGAAGAGGGTGCGGCCGTGCAAATTCCAGTCATTGGCTTGTCTCATGCGGGCGCCAAAATCACTCATGAAATTAAGAAATACATCGACGACTACGACCTGATCATCGTGGACTGTCCGCCGGCAGTGGAGAGTCCCGTTCCGCAAGCCATGCTGCTCATTTCCGACCTGGCCCTTGTGCCTGTGGTGCCCAACCCGGGCGACCTCTGGGCGGCCACGGCGTTGCTTGAATTGGCCGAGCGCATGATGGGAGTCAATGAAACCTTGCGGGTGGCTCTCGTAGCCTCCATCGTCAGGCCCAATTTGGGCATGACCAAGTCGGCATTGCAGACCATGGCGACGATGAAGGACAACATGCCCTTGTTCAAGGCTCAAATCAACCAGCGGGCCGCTTATCCTGAGTCCATGCTTTCTGGCGATTCGGTCCATGCTTTGGGTTCGGCGGCCAAGGCGGCCATCAAAGAAATCGAGGCTTTATACGCTGAGGCCATGAAACAGCTTCATTTGAAAGTGGAGAAGAAATCATGACAAAACCAGATCGTTTTTCCAAGCTTTCGTCTTCGGTGTCTCGCCAAAAGGCCGACTCCGCGGATCGTTTCGCCAAGGNNCTTCGACACCCAACAGTTCTTTGCCCGCGGCGGTTGTTGGCGCTGCCGCTTTGGAAGAGAAAAACCGAGTGTTGGTGCTCCATGTCGACAATGTGTTGGATCATCCTCGGAACGCCCGCAAGTTGTATGATCCCACTCGGCTCGATGACGTGGCCAAGAGCATCGCTCGCGACGGTCAACAATACCCTGTGATCGTCATGGCCAGTCTCGACTCTCCGGGCAAATACGTCTTGGTCGACGGCCGTTATCGCAAGCGCGCAATCATAAGCCTTGGGCGAACCGAAATCAAAGTGCTGGTGGTCGACCAGCTGGACTCGCTCGAAGCATACCGGCTGTCTCGCATGCTCAACGAAGAGAGGACCGCACAGACCGATCTTGACAACGCTTTGGCTTGGCGGGAAATGTTGGATGAGGGAGATTTCACGTCCCAAGGACACATCGCGGACTATTTGGGTCTCAACGACGCCAAGGTGTCAAAGACCTTGGCTCTCTTGGAGCTACCCCCTAGCATCATGGCGGTGATGAAAACGAATCCGTTCGCCTTTGGCATCCGAATTGGATACGAGTTGCGCTTGCTTTCAAAGACGATGCCTTTGCCCGAACTAGAAGCTGTCGCTGAAAAAATCAATGAAGGAAAAATGACCGTCGTGGAGCTCGAATCCTTGCGCCTGCGCCGAGAGAAACCACCGGCTCGGCGCGAGAGGTCTCGGGCCTATCCTTTGACGGTTGGCGAGATAAACTTGGGGCGCATGCGCGAATTCGACGATGGCCGCCTCAACATCGAATTCACCAGCGTCACAGATTCTTTACGCGAGTCGATCAAAACCGCAATCCATGCCGTTCTATCGCAAGAGGCTTCGAAGGATTTGCTGAGCTAGACAAGAGGGGAGGGCAGCCGGTTCCGGCGTCCGCTGCCAGGCGCTGCCGGCCAAGCACTGGTCTAACCCGCATCGGCCGTCGGTGAGCTTGGCACAGCGTTCCCGCCAAGCTCACCTATCTCTTTTTAAAAATAATATTTCCATGTTTCCCCAAAAAAGCTGGTTTCAACGCTCGCTTTTCCATCCATGGCGGGCCTTTTGGACGTTTTCCCCTATGAGAACTCTCGTTGGGGCATCCAAGGGTGAGCTTCACAGGAACTCTGGGGCAGGGTGCCACCGCTCAAAGGTGAGCTGTGCGGGAACTGCTCACCATAGTGAAATCCGCCCAAAGGTGAGCCATACGGGAACGCTTTGCCTAACGCTGGGGCGCAGCCAAGGGTGAGCGCTGCGGGAACAGGGTGGCCACTTTGGCTCCCCTGCACCGTATTTTTGGACGTGCGACAGGGTCCTAACCTCACCCCTGAGCCGTTTTCCCCCTGGGAATGGCCCCTGGAAGGCTAAAGGTGAGGTCTACAGGAACGCTTAGCACAGGGCAGGGCGCTGCTACGGTGAGGTTTGCAGGAACTGCTCACCTTTCAAATTGCCTAGATTTAAGGTGAAAACGTCAAAGGTGAGCTCCACAGGAAATCCTTGCGGTGAGCTATGCGGGAACAATCTCCTCCGTTTTACGAATTGTTGGCTGATAGTGGGTACTTACAGGCGGCCATAAGAACCTCTTGCGGTGAGCTACGCAGGAACATTGAAAGGTGAGCTCCACAGGAAGATGGATCAAGGCCCTTGGGGAACGTCAAGGTGAGGCCTACAGGAACATGATGTAGCTGGATTGCATAGGTCTTGCGGCAATCTATCTCACTGATTCCAGGCTGTTTTTAGTTCTGCTTTGGCCGCTATGCGGTATGCATAGGCATCTTTTCGCTTTCCATGGTGAGATGTACGGGAACGCTCTCTACTAAAGGGCCCAGTGTGTCCAAATCCAAAGGTGATCTGTGCAGGAACGTGCTTTGTAGGCGCGATCAGGGGGTTTTGTGGCTGCTTTGTTGGTTCTTTTCGTGGCCGACCTCCTTTGCGTTTAGCCCATTTTTTCACGGTGAGCTGCGGGGGAACGTTGTGCTGGCCTTTTCGTTTGCATTGCTGTCGTTTTGCTTTTACTCGGTAATTGCCGCTTGGGTACCTATGCTACTGGCGGGTTGTTTTTGCTTTCTTCTTCCGATGCACGTCCTTTGAGTGTATTTAGAGGTAAACACTTGAAAGATTAAAAGCTTTAAGGGTCCTCGCAAACCCAATGCCCATGCGGGTTTCGGTGCTTTGCGGTGAGTTTGCGCGGAACTCGAGTGAGTCTGGCCGGAACTTGGGTGAGTTTGAGGGGAACTCGCCGGCATTGCGGTGAGCCTGAGCGGAACATGGGTGTGTGGACTCGGGAACTCTCGGCGCCAAAGGTGAGCCGTGCGGGAACATCGCTAACTGCCCTCACCTTTAAGCGAAAAGTGAGTTGTTGCCTCCGCGATACGGAGAGGTGAAAATCCGGTTGCGTTTTGCTCACCGATGGAGGATGATCATCGCATGGCCTCAAAAAAGCATGATACGCCCGCTAAGCGGACAGACGCAACCTCGTTGATGACGCAGACGGCGGCAGCCGCGCAGGCGGTCGAATTTCGCAAGGCCAATGAGTCCATCGGGTTGCGCGTGATTGCCGGACGCCTGAGCCTCCTGTCGCGTAAGCTCTACAACGTCTTCATCGCCAAAGCCCAAGAGCATGGTCGCCCAGGCTTAAACGCGCCTGTCGACGAAGAATCTGCCGAGCTGTATTTCTGGATGCCGATCGCGGACGTCGTCAAAGACGCCGACTACAACAGCAATGACTACGACACGTTGAAGGAACACGCCCAAGAGCTGCAAAACATCAAGGTCATTGGCGAGTCGGCAAAGATGTGGACCAGCGAACAGTTGTTGTCGGGGGTCAAAATCTACAACACCAAGGGATTGAAGAGCAAGGGCGGTACGGTGTGGCTGGGCTTTGCATTTCCTCCGGAAGTTATGCAGGCGATCCTCAAGCCGAACACGTACACCAAGCTTAGCCTGTATTACCAAACACAATTGCGATCGTCCGCCGGCCTTGGCCTCTACGAAGTTGCGCGCCGATATGCATCAAGCCCCTCGCATCTCACGCGTCGCGAGCCTTGGGAGAAATGGTATTACGTGATTTCCGGCGCGTCGCTGGACAGCCAGCTTCCCGAATACAAATATTTCAAGCGCGATCATTTGCGCGTAGCCATCAATGAAATCAACCGAGGCACCGACATCGAGATCGAGCTGCTTGAATTCAGGGAAGGGCGACGCGTCAAGGAAATCCAATTCAAAGTCTTTTTAAAGCAGCAAGGTGCATTGGAGATTCCCGCGCAGCCGATCATCAACACCGCCATCATCAATCGCATCGTGGAGTTGGGTGTGCCCAAGGCGGAGGCGGCTACGCTTTACGCCAGCTACGACGAGGCCACAATCGTCTCGAACCTGACGATGGTGGAAAATCGCATCAAGCGCGGACCGGCGGTGGATTCTCCGGCGGCTTACTTCAAGGCGAGCATCAAAAACGGATACGCAGCGGCTGCCTCGACTACTGAGCCGGCTCCTCCAAAAACCGTGGCCAAGCCCAAGAGCAACACGATTCGGGAGCGCTTCAACACCGCCCGCCGAAATGACGCCATGCGTCTGTTTCTCGAGTTACCCGCGGTGGACCAGAAAAACGAATACCAAGTGTTTTCCAAGCAGGCGGACGGCGGCGTCAAGCCGTTCATCAAAAAAGGTATGGAGTCTCAGATTGTCCGCTCGGCTTTTGGCGACTGGTATGCCACCCGTCTATGGGGCGAGCCCGCCGACAGCCAAATCATCGACTTCCTTGAATCCGAAGGATTGAACGGCTAGGCTTCTTCCGCTGGTCTTGTGGCGATTGGCAGCCTACACTGGGTGTTTTTGGTTGTTGCATTGATATCCGACCAACTAGCATATAAGGACGTCTCAACGAAGTTGTAGCCTGTCTAGCGACAATTAGAAATTACGGCGGTAATTCTAATTGTCGTCAGACAGTAGCCTCTGAATTTAAAGCTGCACAGAGTCAACTTCGACCTGGATGGCGCTGTCACACCCTATCCACGCCCGCGATGTGACTGGCTAACTAGCGCGGTCGCCGGCTTATTTTTTCTTGGGGTTCAGCGCCGCTCTCAGCGTGGCGCCAGCGGAAAATTTCGGCGCTTTGGAAGCGGCAATCTTGATCGCTGCCCCAGTTGCCGGATTACGACCCTTGCGCGCGGCGCGCTTGGCGACGGAAAAAGTACCGAAACCGGTGATACCCACGGTGTCGCCTTTCTTCAGGCGTTCGGTGATGATCGCGATAAGCGTGTTCACGGCGTTATTGGAAGCGGCAGCCGACAATTCTGTGCGCTTCGCGAATTCTGCAACCAGTTCACCTTTTTTCATCAAATCTCCTCAGTGGTAAAAAAAGATAGGTTAGCATAAACTTTCCAAATTGCAATACATTAACAACATTGCGACGCACGCCGAATCGTTCACCGTTTTGCGCAAAGCGGCATGGGACATGGGAGTATAAAAATCGGACTTGCGCTCTTGAAAAATGGCAACCAAACCGGAAACTGCATATCTAAAAAAATTGCGGATTCTCGGTGTACCGCACGCCCAATGTGTTTATGACGATCACCATTCAATTTCTAGAAAAGCCTACAAAGCGGCAATTACTCCTGTCTTGGCGCGAACCAGGCAGATGCAACTATACCGAACAGCTTTGGGCACTGCGCAAAGCACGTCGCGCCGCCACTTGTGCGTTGAGCGGAGAAAAGATCCGACCTGGCGATCAGGTCTACAGTCCGGTCGGACAACCGGTCAATTACGGAAAATATATCCGGGCGGATGCCGTCCAACTGCCTTAACGGACCGAACAAAAACCACTCCCAATCCTTCTTATTGCCGGCTATCCCTGGGAGGTGGCGTGCATTCATACACGCGATCGCTTGAATCCGGCGATTCGATAAGAGCGGGGGAGGGGTGTCTGATCCATCCCCCCCGTAGCTTCAGGTCATTGCCCACCTTGAAGTGCGGCGCACATTTGTATGGGATGCGACATTGACGCCTTTGGCGAGATTGCGCCCAGAGCGAGGCGGGCGGAACAGGAAGATCAAGTAAAGCGAGCCGAAGTCACGAATTGCAATATGCGAATCATGACGTAAGGATTGCGCCGTTGCATCGAAGATCGTCGCAACTGAGTTATGGGAACTTGCGCCTGATGGCGAAAATCAGTTCGAAACGGGTCATGCCCGACATTTTTCCGAGCGGCAATGCGAACCATGTACACCACCATTAAATCAAACGGAATGGAACTTTCCCTTTGCAAAGGAGCTGAGGTGAGCTTGGACAGGAACCGCCAAGCAAATGCAAACCACAGCGCAATCGGCGCGACTTTCGGTACTTCACAACAGATCGGCGGAACCCACTGCATGCCTGCATACCTGAAAAAATATTGCAATTAACCGACAAGTTGGGCGTGCTTAGGGAGAAGAAAGCGTGAAGATAGCTGCTCGTAAAGAGGAAGCAGGCAAAGATTAAAGACGGATTTTTATTTGCAGGCTGGGTTTTGTTGCAGATAGGGAGTGAAGGTTAAAGTATCGAGTATCCGTATTTGGGCGAGTGGGAATGGTGCACATTTGTTGGTTAATTGCGTTATTATAAAAAGCAAGCACGAGGAAATTAATGAACTCTCTATTCGATAGTAAAGAAATCTGGCGCACCGATCCGGCCAAGGCTTTCGACGCCTTTTTACAGAGTGCTGAATTCCAGGAGCTAGGCTTGCGCCGACCCAGTCGATCGGTCACGGGCGAGCCACCGCCGCCTCCCAATCCTTTGCGTGCTAGTTCCATTCGTGTGTACGCCTCAATGTTTGCGAAATATCTGCGCTGGCTTGCCGCGCGCCAGCTGCCTTTATTCGACGTTAGCAGCGCTGATTTGCTGGCGTTTCTGGAGCGGGGGAAAACTATCGATGGAGTGATCGTTCAGGAACTAAATTCCCGTATCAAACATAAATATCTGCGCTTGTTGGAGCGCGTCTACATCCACTTGGCGCTGCAACCCAATCCTGCGCAGCACGCCAGCTTTGATATTTTCAAGTCCGGCGATAAAGCCCGTATTGGACGTGACGCCGGTGTGGCGACCTTGACTGAGGCCCAGCAGATCGAGTTTTTACGCGCGTTGCCGCAACCATCGGCGCCGACCAATCAACACGATGCCTCTCACGGTTGGAAACGCAGACGGGATCGGGCGCTTATGGCAATGATGCTGGGCGCCGGCTTGAAAGTATCCGAGGTCATCGGCATCTACTCGGAAAACATTGGGGAGAAGGATTCAACGGGATCGATCCCCATTACCATTTCCCCTGGCTCCGCAGGCGGCACCATTCGATGGCACCAGACGCAATTGCGTCCCTTTGCGGTGCCAGAGGTCGTTAGATGGTTGTTGGAGAGAAGTGATCTCAAGATTCCAGGTCCTCTGCTGTTTCCGGCGACGTTGGAAGGAGGGCGCCTGAATAAGGCAACCGTATATCGCCAGGTGAAGGCGACGTTTGAGCGAGCCGGCATCGAGGTGCCGAGGCTCGGCGGTAGAACCCTGCGAAACTCGTTTGCTGCCCGTGAACTGAAAGCAGGGGAGTCCATTGAACTAGTTGGTGAATTCATGGGACACCGGAAGCGACGTTCAACGGAATATTATCTTCCTATGCCGCCGCACGGGGTCCCAAAATAGACTGGGGCAACGCAATGCCATTTTGAGAACGATACGAAATCCAAGCCGGCGATTTTTTGCTCTGACTTCACCGGGCAATCGTTATGTCGTCGACCACCTTGTGCGCGCCCGGCGTTCCCCAGGCGGTATGCCTCGCCAGCTCGCGTTCAGACTGGTTGTCAACGATTCCTGAAAGAGTGACGTTGGCATCTTTGACATTGACCGATAGGTTGCGCGCATTGGTGGTGGCCCACCGCTTCAATGCAGCTTCAATATCTGATTTGATGTCGTTCGACGACACCGCCGGTCTGATGGTGATATTGTCACTCACGCCTTTGACACCCATCAGATATCGCGGAGGCAATAGAGCAGTTGGAATCCATGCGCGCAGCCATCATCCAGCGCATTGATGACACAGATGCCTTCCAAGCCTGGATCGCCCGTGTGGAGGCTGAAATTGCAGCAGATGTTAACGCCGGAAGCTATCGGCAATACTTCGATGCAGGTCTAACACCGGCTCAGGCGGTTCTTCGGGATCGTCAAAACGATGCCTGCTGACCGCATAGCTGACGCAATATATGGTGGGGGTAAAAACCGGCAAAACTCACCAGCATGGCACTTCCCCGATGGATGGAGAAGTGCCATGCTGGTGGTGTACAATTATCAAAACTTGGAGAATAAATGCCAACAATCAGCATGTTTTACGGTATTTTGGTTTCCATCTTCTTCGAAGACAACGACCGCCATAACCTCCCGCACATTCATATTCGATATGCTGGAACCAAAGGATCTGTTGCCATCGATGATGGACGTCTGCTGGCAGGCGACATTCCGCCGAAGCAGTTGAAAATGGTGCAGGCGTGGATTGAAATTCACAAGGATGAGTTGGTTGCCGACTGGGATCTTGCCGTCGCTGGCGAACAACCTTACCGCATTGCGCCCTTGCAATAAGGAGGATGTATGGAAGTCCTGTTAGACGTAGTGAAAGTCGAGGCAAAGCCAGATTATCGGCTACATCTCGAATTCGAAAATGGCGAGAAGCGTATTTTTGATATGTCGCCGTATATGGACAAGAAACCATTTATTCGATTGAAGGGATCGCCGTTGTTTTTCCAGGCGACCGTCAATTTCGGCACGGTTGTCTGGCCAGGCGATATCGATATTGCGCCAGAGACGCTCTACGATCGATCACAGAAAATGTGAAGCAATCCACAAAACCCCAACGGCCATCCGACATACGGCACGTGTTACCTATACCGCATCGATAATCGGTGGTTGACTATCCTGTTTGCCCTGGTCCTGATGCTGGTTGCATTCGGGTCGTTTCAAGCAGCCTGATCCTTGAAATGGTGACCCCATCGCGTTTCAATTTTACCGAGTCCGACCTTTTATGTTGATCGGGATAGCGAAAAATATCCGACGCGATTGAAAACAAACCCGGAAGTACGGTCCCTTCAACGCTGAAGCAAGTCGGTGCCATGCCTGATTTGCGTTCGGTATCACCAAATAACATGCAAGATGTCGTCGAAAGTAACTTGGGGACCGATAGTGTCGTATCGTTCTACATCATGTTGAAATAAGGATTGTAATGGCGAAA
>PKWO01000209.1 GCA_003132085.1 Oxalobacteraceae bacterium
TGTCGGTCACGCGCTTGACGCTGTCGACGACTTCCTCCATCGTGATGCCGGCTTGCGCTACGAGCTTGCTGCCAATATCGACTTTCTCCACAGAATCGCCGATCAGGGTTTTGATTTCCTTGGCTGCTGCGGCGCTACGTTGCGCCAAGTTGCGTACTTCGGCAGCAACTACGGCAAATCCGCGTCCCTGTTCGCCGGCACGCGCGGCTTCGACTGCCGCGTTCAGCGCGAGAATATTGGTTTGAAATGCGATGCCGTCGATCACGCTGATAATGTCGACGATCTNNCCGCGCCGCCTTTGCGCGCTACTTCGGAAGCGGAAGCAGCCAACTGGTTTGCCTGTCGCGCATTGTCGGCATTTTGCTTGACGGTCGCGGTCAATTCTTCCATTGACGAAGCGGTCTTCTCAAGCGAACTGGCTTGCTGCTCGGTGCGTGCTGATAAATCGTGGTTGCCGGCGGCTATTTCGCCGGAGGCGGTGGCGATTGCATCGGTGCCGACACGCACCTGGCTGACAATGTTGACCAGACTGTCGCGCATTGCCTTCATCGCCATCACTAAGCTGGTATGATCGCTATCCTTGGTATCAATCACGGCTGCCAGGTCTCCCGCAGCAATCTGGCTGGCAATTTTCGCAGCATAGTCCGGTTCGCCACCGAGTTGTTTCAACAGTCTGCCGGTGATCCAAAATGCCGCGGCGATCCCAGCCAACAATGCAATCCCGCCCAGCGAAAGCATCAGGGTACGGGCAAACGAAAATGCGCTTTGCGCATCGCTTGCGGCTCGTGCATTTTGCTTGTCTTCCTGAGAGGCAAGTTCTACCAAGGCCTCTAGCCATTTCTTTTGAACCGGGCGGATTTCCTTGATTAAGACCTTGGTGGCATCCTCGGGTTTATTGCCCAGCCACAACTCAATGGCTTTGGCGATTGATGGCGTTGCGGCAGCTTCCTGTTCCTTGATATTGGACAGCAGGTTTTTTTCATCCGCCGTGGTGCTCGCGTCGGTGGCAAATATGCTGACCAGTTTGCTCTCCGCGTCGGAATATTTTTTGGTTTGGTCGTNNGTCTGGTTTCGACATTGTTGACGTTGACAACCTTTTCCAGCCGCTCCTGAATCTGCGCCATGCGGCTGATGCCGAGCACGGTGACTGCAATCAGCAGCAGCAGCACCAAAGCGAATCCAAGTGCAAGACTGGTACCGACCTTCATTTTAGTAAGATTCATTTCGCCCCTTCTCAAGTAAGATTATTTTTACGTTGTTGTTATGTGCTTGGTTATATGGCGCCCACATGCATTCGCTTAACCATGTCGCCAATTTCTGGATCAATCCGGTCTTTGTACTCGACATCGGCATGTTGACGTTGATAGGCGCCAGTAGTCGATCGTCTACGGAGCCCCAGCCGTTACAGTGATTGGTGTTGATACCCATCGCTGGACTCGGCTGACTTGCTCTGGCGTCAGGATTGTTATGTCAGATATGACGCCCGCACCATGCCCGACAGGCGACCGTCGATATTCCAGATATAGCAATAATGATGCCATGTGGCAAGTTACATTCCTCTGGTTTTCACCTTGCTTGCCAATTTCTGTTCGTTTTTTGTGAGAGACAGCGGGAATCTTCGTTTAATTCGGGGTAAAAACCGTTCATTTTCCAATCAGTATGCTCGTGCATCGCAAATTATTCCGCTTGAATATTATTTTGGCAATATTTTTCAAGTTATTTAAGGAATTGATAGATATTGCTCGGAGTAGAGCGATGAACGCTGGATATTACGTCAAAAAATTCGACCCCCCGCGGTCTTACCGGATGCTGGTTACGCAAAGCAAAAGTTCACCGGCGGGATGGTTGGCTCAAGTCGTTGGTACGCAATATGTTTTCCGGCGGCTTCCTCTGGGGGTCTTACGAAAATTCGTTTCCGATCAACAGTTTGCTAGGTCATCCGGCGAATTGACGCGAATTTCAATTCGAAAAAATATCCCTATCTGGCGCATCACGGTTGGGCGAAATTTAGTTTTCGCATCAATATTGGGCAAAATTCCGCTTTTGCTTTCTTGTTTGTGTAAAATTTGCGTTGCTTATCACAGAAACGCGTGATGTTGATAATGACAACTAAAAGAGAGTAATCAGATGAACCAAGCTGTTATCAGCGGTACCGGACTATATACCCCCCCTTACTCGATTTCCAACGACGAGCTGATTGCCTGTTTCAATGCTTATGTTGTGAAATTCAACGCCGAAAACGCGGAAGCGATTGCGAGCGGTCAGCTTACGGCGCTGGAAGAATCGAGTGTCGCATTTATCGAAAAGGCATCCGGTATCAAGTCGCGTTTCGTAGTGGAGAAAAACGGGATACTCGACATCAACCGTATGGTGCCCTCTATTCCCGAGCGTCCGGACGATCAACGCTCAATCATGTGCGACATGGCGGTGGCCGCATCGGAGCAGGCATTGGCGCGTGCCGGGCGGACCGCGGCCGATGTGGACATGGTGCTGGTTGCATGCAGCAATCTGCAGCGCGCCTACCCAGCAATTTCAATTGAAGTGCAGGAGGCGCTGGGAATTGACGGTTATGGTTTTGACATGAATGTTGCGTGTTCGTCGGCCACCTTTGGTATACAAACGGCAGTCAGCGCAGTGCAAAGCGGGCAGGCAAGGGCGGTGCTGGTAGTCAATCCGGAAATTACCAGCGGTCATTTGAACTGGCGCGATCGCGACAGTCATTTCATTTTCGGCGACGCTTGCACCGCACTGCTTATCGAGCGCGCAGACCGCGCCACCTCAATGCATCGTTTCGAAATTCTCGGGACCAAGCTCAAGACAAAATTTTCCAACAATATTCGCAACAATTTCGGCTTCCTTAATCGCGCCGACGGGTCGGGTATCGGTAAACCGGATAAATTGTTTCGGCAACAAGGGCGCAAGGTATTCAAAGAGGTCTGCCCGATGGCAGCCGACATGATTAAGGATACAGTCGAATCCGCCGGCTTGGCGATTCCTCAAGTCAACCGATTTTGGCTGCATCAAGCTAATCTCAACATGAATCTGTTGATTACGCGGATGGTGCTGGGACGCGATGCCGCGCGGGAAGAAGCGCCGGTGATCCTGGACACTTACGCCAACACTTCTTCTGCCGGCTCGATTATCGCTTTCCACAAGTATCAGGACGACCTGCCAACCGGTTCACACGGCGTGATTTGTTCATTCGGAGCAGGTTATTCGATCGGCTGCGTAGTCGTAAAAAAAATCTGAACTGCGGGAGAGTGTATTGACCGGCTTGCTAGANNCATGTTCATCCGCGAACCAACGCGATACCGTGCGCCGTCAAAACCATCATTTAAGTAGTTTCAATGGCGACATTCGCGATCCAGCCACACGCTTGAGCGCACATTGGGCTGGCGCATTTTATGGTGGCTGCGCAATTTTAGTGAACGGCGCACCAGAAGGGTGGCTAGAATGAGAACAACGTAGACAATTGAGATGAAAATTTCCATGATTTTCCCGAATTGGAGATATGTCGCCTTACGTACGCAAAACTCATACCGGACCGGCGGCCGCGAATCGGATACAGACTTTTGATGGTGTGCAGCGGACAAAAACTGTAACTATCGAAACATTTGCTTACAAATTTTTATTGCGGGTTGGCGCACAATGACTCTTTATGCTGACCCAGCCATGATTTTTCCTACGCGGGCTGGCATGCGGCTATACCCATGTTGGTCAGTTGGTCAACCAGTTGCAACAAGTGACCGTGCTTCGACCGTTTTCGCATGGAAATGCAATTACCAACTTCCAGTTTGACAAGGTTTTAATGAATGCTTTGCTCGATGCCAGCGGTAGGGTGTCCGCTCAGGCACACCAACGCATCGTGTTGCCAGGCGGTGGTCCGGAACA
>PKWO01000371.1 GCA_003132085.1 Oxalobacteraceae bacterium
CGCCGGGCAAAAATACAATCTGCATGTGGTAAATGCGCATATCCAGGACGACCCGCACAACCGCACGCGGTTTGCGATCGTGGGACGCCTGCAGACCGGGCAGAGCGGCAAGGATCAGACATCGCTGGTGCTGGCGGTCCCGAATAAGGCCGGCGCGGTGTACAACTTGCTGGCGCCTCTCTCGAAGCATGGCGTATCGATGACGCGTTTTGAATCGCGCCCGGCTCGCATGGGCACGTGGGAGTATTACTTCTATGTCGATATCGAGGGACATGCGCAAGACGCCAAGGTGGCAAGGGCGCTGGCGGATTTGAAGCAGAACGCGGCGTTCTTTAAAGTATTGGGTTCGTATCCGCTCAGTTTGTGATGTCAATGCCCTAAATTTGGAAGCTATTATGTCTATACAATTCGGCCCCGACTACGTGCGCGCGATCGCTCCTTATCAGGGGGGGAAGCCGATTGCCGAAGTTGCCCGTGAATTCGGCCTTGACGAAGCCAAGATCGTCAAACTTGCGTCCAACGAAAATCCGTCCGGCATGCCGGAGTCGGCCAAACGGGCCATGCTGGAAGCGGTGGCTGAGATTGCGCGCTATCCGGATGCCAACGGATTCGATTTGAAGGCTGCAATCAGTGCGAAATACAATGTACCGTCGGAGTGGATTACGCTCGGCAACGGCAGCAACGATATTCTGGAGTTGGCGGCGCATGCGTTCGTGCAGCCGGGTCAGGCGGTAATCTATGCGCAATACTCATTTGCCGTCTATGCGCTGGCGACCCAGGCAGTAGGCGGGCGCGCGACGGTAGTGCCGGCGAAAAATTACGGCCACGATCTGGCAGCATTCGCGCAGGCAATTACTGCCGATACGAAACTGATTTTTATCGCCAACCCAAACAACCCCACCGGCACATTTCTTCCGGCAGCGGAAATCGAAGCGTTTCTGGATGTGGTGCCGCCGCAAGTGGTGGTGGTGCTGGACGAAGCATATAATGAATTCCTGGCGCCGGAGTTGCAATACGAATCGACCGCCTGGGTAAAGCGCTACCCCAACCTGCTGGTCTCGCGCACTTTTTCGAAAGCCTATGGGCTGGCGGGCTTGCGCGTTGGCTTCGGCATTGCCCAACCGGCGATCGCCGATTTGCTCAACCGCATTCGGCAACCGTTCAATGTGAACTCGCTGGCGCAGGCCGCCGCGATCGCAGCATTGAACGATGCCGATTTTCTGCAACAAAGCGCCCGCCTGAATACGGAAGGCTATCGCCAACTGACCCAGGAGTTCGACGCGCTTGGCCTCGAATATATTCCGTCGTACGGCAATTTTGTGCTGGTCCGGGTCGGCAACGAAGATGATGCCGGTGACCGCGTGAATCTGGCATTGCTGAAAAAAGGTGTCATTGTGCGGCCGGTGGGCAACTATGGCTTGCCGCAGTGGTTACGCGTGTCGATTGGCTTGCCGGCAGAAAACAGCATTTTTATCGACGCGCTCAAAACGGTGCTGGGTTGACGGATATAAAGGCGTTATTCCCCATACAATAACCCGGTGCTGAACGATGTGTCGAACACCGATGTCCTTACGCTAACATGTTCAATAAAATTGCTATTTTTGGCGTTGGCCTGATTGGCGGGTCTTTCGCGCTGGCGCTCAAAAAAGCGCACGCCGTGAAGCAGATTGTTGGCGTCGGCCGCACGGCGGCGGCGCTGGAACGCGCCAGGGAATTAGGTATTCTCGACGCGATCGGCACATCTGTTGCGGAGGCGGTGATGGGCGCGGATCTGGTATTGATTGCCGCGCCGGTCGCGCAAACCGGTGCTATTCTGGCTGCCATCGAGCCGCACCTGCAGCCCGGCACGGTGGTCACCGACGCCGGCAGCACCAAGGCGGATGTGGTGGCCGCCGCGCGGCATGCGCTCGGCGCAAAAATCGGGCAATTTGTGCCGGGCCATCCGATTGCCGGCCGCGAGTTGAATGGGCCGGACGCCGCCATCGACCACTTATATGTCGGTAAAAAAGTGGTGCTTGCGCCGTTGCCGGAAAATACGCCGCAAGATATCGCGCGCGTCGCCCAGGCGTGGATACTGTGCGGTGCAATCATTCACGAACTCACGCCCGAAAAGCATGATTGTGTGTTTGCGGCGGTCAGTCATTTACCGCATTTGCTGGCCTATGCGCTGGTTGACGATATCGCCAAGAAGCCGCAC
Organism: Oxalobacteraceae bacterium; assembly: GCA_003132085.1. GTDB lineage: Bacteria > Pseudomonadota > Gammaproteobacteria > Burkholderiales > Burkholderiaceae_D > PKWO01. The sequence goes on from PKWO01000371.1 coordinate 2,198, forward strand.
GCAGACCTATTGTTCCAGTATGCGGCCAGCGGGTTTCGTGATTTCACGCGGATTGCCGGTTCATCGCCCGAAATGTGGCGCGATATTTCGCTGGCCAATCAAGCCGCGCTGTTGTATGAACTGGATGCCTACATGCTGCAATTAAGCCGCTTGCGCGGTTGGCTGGCTGAGGGCGACGGTTCGGCGATTGAAGCGGTTTATGCAAACGCTCAACACGCAAGACAGAATTGGCTGCGCGCGATTGAGACTGCGGAAAGTCAAAAAAATATTCAAGGCGGGGATTAATGCCGCGGATAGTCGAATGCGAGAAGCTTCGCGTCATTTTTGTGCGATCCGCATGACATGCCAGCCAGGCACCGCTAAACCAAGAAACTATTTCGACCTTTTTCCTTAGCGACAAGGCAGACGTTATGAAGCACTATCCGCACTATCTGGACTTGCAGCCGGCAATGCATGCCCGTGGGGTGGTGCAACTACCCGGTTCCAAAAGTATTTCCAACCGTACCTTGCTGATGGCTGCATTAGCCAACGGGACGACGCAAATTCTTGACTTGCTCGCCTCCGACGATACCCATGTGATGCTGACGGCCTTGCAAACCTTGGGTATCAAATGGGAACAGGTCGGCGAGACGCGCAATTATGTGGTGCATGGCGGCAACGGCGCATTTCCCGTGCATCAGGCCGATCTCTTCATGGGCAACGCCGGCACCGCCATTCGCCCGCTGACTGCGGCATTGGCCGTGCTGGGGGGTGACTATACGTTGCACGGCGTGTCGCGCATGCATGAGCGCCCGATCGGCGACCTGGTCGATGCATTAAATGCGATCGGCACGCAAATTGAATACCGTGGCGTGACTGGTTATCCGCCGTTGCACATCCAGCGCGGACATATTCACGCACAACGGATGCAGGTGCGCGGCAACGTCTCCAGCCAGTTCTTGACCGCTCTGCTGATGGCTGCGCCATTGATGGCGAAAGAGCATGCGGTTTCGATCGAAGTGATCGGCGAATTGATTTCAAAGCCGTATATCGAGATCACACTCAAGCTGATGCGCCGCTTCGGCGTCGAGGTGGCGCGCGACGGCTGGCGCTCTTTCACGCTGGCCGCCGGGCAACATTACGTCAGTCCCGGCAGCATCCGTGTCGAAGGCGATGCCTCGTCGGCCTCGTATTTTTTGGCGGCCGGCGCCATCGCCGGCGGTCCGGTGAGGGTGCAAGGGGTAGGGCTCGATAGCATACAAGGCGATGTGCGGTTTGTCGACGCGTTGCAACAAATGGGGGCGACGATTACGACGGGAGACAACTGGATCGAAGTGCAATCGACCGGCGTCTTGAAGGCAATCGACGCCGATTTTAACCATATTCCCGATGCGGCGATGACCATCGCGGTGGCGGCGCTCTATGCCGATGGCCCTAGCACGTTGCGCAATATCGGCAGTTGGCGGGTCAAGGAGACGGACCGCATTGCAGCAATGGCAACCGAATTGCGCAAGTTGGGCGCGCAGGTCGAAGAGGGCGACGACTACCTGCGGGTGACGCCGCCGGTGCATATTGCCAAAGCAACCATCGATACCTATGATGATCACCGGATGGCGATGTGTTTCTCGCTGGCCTCGCTCGACGGCGCGGCGCGGCGCGGCAATGCGATTCGCATCAACGATCCCAAATGTGTCGCCAAGACCTTTCCGGACTATTTCGATGTCTTCTCCCAAATCGCGCAAAACGACTTGTTCTGAGCAAGAGGCGGCGCTTCAGGAGTTGCAGCGCATCCCTGGAGTTGGCCCGAGTATTGCTCGGGATTTCTACTTGCAGGGCTGGCGCCGAGTGGATGAGCTAAAAGGGTGCGATCCGCAGGCACTTTACGACAAACAATGCCTATTGCAGGGCGAACATGTTGATCGCTGCTGGCTGTATGTGGCGCGTTGCGCAGTTTATTTTGCAGAAACTCCCGATCCTGATCCGGCCAAGCTAAAGTGGTGGAACTGGAA
>PKWO01000096.1 GCA_003132085.1 Oxalobacteraceae bacterium
TTTGGCAGCCGCGTCGAATCCGGCTGGAACTGCATGGGTTGGCGATCGGGTAGATGTCGGCCTGAGCTGGTTTGCACCCAGGCGCGGCGCCGACATCGTCGGCAATGCAGTGCCTGGCGCCAATGGCAGCTACGACGGTAGCGATACCGAGAATTTTTTCATCCCGGAGTTCGGTTACACGAAGCAGTTGTCGGACGCGACCGCGGTAGGGATCGCAGTCTACGGCAACGGCGGCATGAATACCGATTACGGCAAGAATCCGTTCGGCGCCTTCGGTAGCACCGGACGCGCTGGCGTCAATCTTGAACAAGTGTTCATTTCACCGTCCGTCGCGTATAAGCTCGACCAGCAATATGCGATCGGCGCCGCCCTGAATTTGGCATACCAGCGATTCTCCGCAAAAGGGCTGAGCGCATTTGCCGCCAGTTCTTCGGACGCGAGCAATCTCACCGATAGAGGCAGCGATTCGTCGACCGGTTGGGGCGTGCACTTGGGCTGGATCGGTCATATCACGCCGCAGCTAAGCGTGGGCGCCACTTGGTCGTCGAAAATTAAGGCCGGCAAGTTTGACCGATATAGCGGCTTGTTCGCGGACCGCGGCAGTTTCGACATACCGGGGAATTATGGTGCCGGGATTGCCTTCAAGGCGACGCCTTCTATCACCGTGGCGGCGGATATTGAAGAAATCAAATATGGCAGCGTGAATTCGGTCGCCAATCCACTGGCCAATTTATTTTCCGGCAACTTGCTGGGCACCGTCAACGGGCCCGGCTTTGGCTGGCGCGACATCACGGTTGCCAAAGTCGGTGCGAGTTACGATTACCGCGACGACCTCAGTTTCCGCATCGGCTACAATCATTCAGGTCAGCCTATCCCGAGCGACCAGACTTTCTTTAACATTCTGGCGCCTGGCGTCGTGCGGGATCATCTTACCTTGGGGAGTACTTGGAAGACGCCGGGGAGCGGTGAGCTGAGCTTGTTCTATGCGCATGCGTTCAAGACGGTAGTCAACGGTTCCAACTCCATCCCGGCACCGTTTGGCGGAGGAAACGCCAATATCAACTTGAGCGAGAATATACTGGGCGTGGCATACGGTTGGAAGTTATAGCGCATCGCGTCAAAGAATTCCGGGTCGGGAAACCGGTACCGCGATGATTTGGATGAAAATGAAATGAATAGTGTAATCTTTTATCGTGCGTTGGCCGGCGGCGGGTTGATAGGTATCGCTGCGACGCTGTTGCTATGGCTGACGGGGCGCATTGCCGGCGTCAGCAATATTGCGGGCAAGCTATTCTTTACGATAGCGGGCGACCGGCTGTGGCGCGCGTTGTTTCTGCTGGGGCTGGTTTGCGGTGCCGGCGTCTACTACGTCGCGTTCGGCGACGCGCCGGTGGCACGGGCGCATTTTCCCGCCTGGCTGCTGGCGGTCGCTGGCGTGCTGGTTGGATTCGGCACATCGCTTGGCAGCGGTTGCACAAGCGGGCACGGCGTATGCGGGCTGGGGCGTTTGTCGAAGCGATCGCTGGCGGCGACGGCGATCTTCTTGTCCACGGGGATCGCAACCGCCGTCGTCATTCGCCATGTGTTTGGAGTGTATTGATGGTCAATGTTGCCAGCCTGCTCGCAGGTCTCTTGTTCGGTCTGGGACTGGCTGTCTCCGGCATGACGCACCCCGGCAAGGTCCTGGACTTCCTTGATGTCGCCGGTCGCTGGGATCCGAGCCTCGTCTTCGTTCTGGGCGGTGCGGTCGGCGTAACCGTGTTGATGTTCCGGTTAATTTTGCGCAGAAAGGCACCGCTCTTTGCAGACAAATTTCATCTGCCGCAAGCGCAGGATATTGACCGGCCGCTGGTGCTAGGGTCCGCCCTTTTCGGCATCGGCTNNCCCGGGCCCGCTATTAGCCTGCTTGCCGCCCCTAACTGGGAGGCCGCCGTATTCTTGCCTTCCATGTTGCTGGGGGTGCTGCTGCAAAAGGCATGGCGGGTTGGCAGAAATGAGCGTCGGATTTATGCAAGTGACGCGTAGCCGGGAACAGGTACGCGTTACATAAACTTGACAGCAGAGTGCATTTTCTTCTTTCGGGTCGCTACCGGATCATTTTATTTTTCAATTTTTGCCGCGTAAAAGGAAAAATCATGAGTCCCGAAATTCTGGTTGTGCGAAATGGTGACGGCTATCGCGTATTGCACGGACATCTTCATCTTGCGAGCGTATTGAACGCATCGAATGAATTCATCGTGGATGCCAGCGGCGAAGGGAAAGTCAAAGTGGTCAAGACTCCCGGCGGAATTCTCATTGGCGAAGAAAATCAGCGCTTGCCTCTTCTCAAAAATTGAAAAGCCGGACCCTGGTTTGGTTCTGAAAACTCCGCGGTTTTTGCACTCGCCAACATAGTCGATATTGGGCAACGGCGATCATCAGTAGATGCCGGATACGGTTTCACTGCAGTATTGCATCGCTTCATCCATTTATTTCGTATTCGTCGTCTTGCCTAGAAGTACGCGCCACTCGACTGCTGTTGCCATTCAATCAATAGAAATCCTCTTTCGGCCCGTTGTATTTTGCGGATTTCCCGCAATTGCTCGCGGCCATGCTCTCAGCGAGAGTACAATATCGCTGCGTTTTTAAGATTACATTGACCGAATTGTTTCCTTCAGGTTAGCGCCATTCGCGCGTAGCCTGGGTAGGCAAAGAAATATATTTCGCCGCAATAGAAATGATCGCTGGTACAACTGGCGGCAAACCTTGCACAATCGGTTGACAACGCGGCACGACTTGGCGTCGCGGTTTTTCCATCATTCGAATTCCTCGCCTTTACATTGGGCGACAAAAATACGGCGTCAATAATGGGCGCGCTCAACACCAATCATTTGTTCGCAGTCGGCGTTATCGACTGGCCTATGCCCGTGCCGATCCTGCCCGATCTCCGCCGTCTGCCGGCGTCCGCAAACATGGGCTGATCGAATCGGCTGCACGATGGATTCATTTTGAAAATAGGGAGACATACGCATGAAAATATTTGCAACGATGAGAATCGGCACTCGCCTCGGGCTCGGCTTCGCGGTGATTCTGTTCTTTTCCATCCTGATCGCCGCGATCGGCGTTTGGCAGCTGCATGCAGTTGCCAATGCGTCACGGGAAATGATGCAGGAACCGCTGATCAAGGAACGATTCATCAGCGACTGGAACCGGAACGTCAGCCTTGGCGCGATTCGCACCACAGCAGTTGCAAAAAGCAGCGACCTCAGCCTGGGCGCTTTCTTTGCGAAAAGTTCGGCGGAAACAACCAAAAGTACCTCGGAGCTGCTGAAAAAGCTTGAACCTCTTTTGTTGAGCAAGGAAGAAAAAGAGTTGTTTTCAAAAATTTCTGAAGTACGTAAAGTGTATTTATCAAGCCGTGACCAGATAACCAAATTAAAAGCGGAAGGCCACGCCGACGAAGCAAATAACCTTTTCGAGAAAACCTACTTACCGAGTGCAGATAGCTACATTGCGTTGATTGGCGAATTTGTCAGCATGCAGCGTAATAACCTGGATGCCAAGGCGGCCGAGATATCCGAGATCGAGAGCAGCAGCCGGAATTACGTCGCCGCACTCACGGTGCTTGTCGTGGCCTTCGGCATCGTCTGCGCATGGCTGTTGACAGCCGGCATCACGGGCCCCCTGAAAAGCGCAGTCGCGGTTGCCCGCCGGGTTGCGGATGGCGATTTGACCGGCGCTATCGAGGTAAAAACCAAGGATGAGACCGGCCAGTTGCTGCAAGCGTTGAAGGACATGAACGACGGCTTGGTACGCATTGTGAGCGAAGTGCGGGTCGGCACCGACACCATCGCTACTGCATCCGGCCAGATCGCGGCCGGCAATTTGGATCTATCGTCGCGCACCGAACAGCAAGCCAGTTCGCTGGAAGAAACCGCTGCCTCGATGGAAGAACTGACCGGCACCGTCAAGCACAATGCCGACAATGCGCGCCAGGCCAACCAGTTGGCGGCGTCCGCATCCGAAGTCGCGCTCAAGAGCGGCGCGGTGGTATCGCAAGTGGTCGACAGGATGGCCTCGATCAATGCGTCATCGAAGAAAATCGTCGACATCA
>PKWO01000445.1 GCA_003132085.1 Oxalobacteraceae bacterium
TTGGTGCTGACCCAGCCGCCCAACGCAATCTGCAACACCAGCAAAACCAGCGCAATCAAGGCTGGGGTCTGCAAAGCCGCAGCACGTTCGACGGCAGGTACCGGTGGGGTTTGCTGCGCCGCCAGCCAAGCCAACCCGGCCAACAGGGTCAACCCGAGCAACAGGTGTGTAGTGACGATGGCCGGCTGCAACTTCAGGGTGACGGTCCAGGCGCCGAACGCGCCTTGCAGGCAAACCAGCCCGAACAAGACAGTCGGCAGGCCGGGCGAAAATCGGGCGGCCTGCCGCGCAGATTTCAGCCAACGGCGCCAAGCGATGAACATCTGCGCAGTGATCAGCACGCCAACCGCCATCGCCAGATAGCGATGAATCATTTCGATCCACGCCTTCGATACCGTTACCGGGCCGGTCGGCATCGATGCTTGGGCCGCACTGATTTCGGCGTGCGCTTGCAAGGGGTTGGCCTGGCCGTAACAACCGGGCCAATCTGGGCAACCGAGGCCCGAATCGGTCAGCCGCGTAAAACCGCCGAACATCACGAGGTCAAACGTCAGGAACAAGGTAACCCAGACCAGCTTGCGGTATTTGTCGGCGTCGCCGGATACCCACACGGTTGCCAGCGGCAGCAAGGCCACGACCAGTGCGGTGAGTGCCATTTGAATCAACATCTCGGCTTATCCTATGCTGGACGCCGTCAGCAGTTTATAGATGTCTTTTTTCATCTTGTAAGGGTCGGGATTCTTGGGAAAGCGCAGCATCAGGTTGCCGACCGGATCGATGACATAAATATGATCGGCAACCGTGCTGCCAGGTTCCACCGGCAGCCAGGAGTTGAGCGCATCGCTCTTGGCGCGCAACATGCGCGTGCCATCGTATTCGCGCATCAGGATGGTATCGACCGGTTTATCGTCGGTGATCAGCCAGACGCGTTCGATGCGCTCCATTTCCCTGCCCTGCATCAGCCGTAATTGACGCATATCGAGCAGTTTCGTCTTGCACGATTCCTGGCAATCTGCGGCGTCGACCTGCAACATGAGCCATTTGCCTTTATAGGCGTCCAGCGCAATCGGCTTTCCATCCAGCGTCGACGCGCCGAGTTGCGGCATCGGGAAATTGCGCGGATCAAGCAAAGTGCCATAGTTGGTGCGCCCTTCGGGCTTGATCACATAGTAGGTAAAATAGGATGCGATCACCGGTGCCGCACAAATTGCGACCACCAAGAACAATTTCCAGCGACCGCCTTTTTGTTGTTTACTTTGTTCCACGTCGATATCCTGTCACAACGAAAAATAAAAATGCGGTGAGCGCCAGCGCATACCATTGGAATGCGTAGCCGAGATGCCGCTCAATGCCGACCGATGGCAGCGGCCAATCGCGCACCATGCCATCATGCGTATCGCTGGATTGCTCAATCACGAAAGGCTGCATAGTGAATTTGCTGGCCGCCGCAAATTCGGCTACGGTCAGGTTTTGCAATATCGCGCCGGGAAGCAGTGGAGCGTGCTGACCGAGTTGCAGTACGCGGCCGGGGTTGCGTATTGCCACGCCTTCGATTTCTATCGGTCCGACCGGCGTCATCGGCAATGGAAACCTGGCCCGATTGTGCAAGTCCAGCGGAATCCAGCCGCGCGCAATCAATACATGCATGTCGGAACCGGAAATTTTGAATGGCATCAATAGATAAAATCCGGCGTTGCCGGCATGCGGACGATTGTCCAGGTAAAGCGGCCAGTCCCGATCAAACTCGCCGCGAACCACGACCCGCCGATATTCGATGTCATCAATATTTTCTATCCCCGCCCCCGCCAGGAGCGGCGCTACCGACTGGCGCTCAACCAGCCTGGTTTCGATCGCCCGCTTTTCATCCGCGCGCCGCAATTGCCAATTCCCCAGGGAAATACCGATTGCAACAACCGCGACGGTGGCAATAAAGGGTATCCATCGGAAACTGAATCTGATTCGCATTACAATATCACCTTACTCACCTTACTCACCGCACTCCGACAGCCGGCTTGTTACGCGCTGCTGCCGTTGGCACGCACACCATATACGCACATCATGAAAATTATCGTCGCCATCGCTTTCATTCTGATATTGGGCAGCCTTGGCTCCGCGCTGGTCTTCATGATGAAGGACAAGGGCCAAGCCAACCGGATGGCGACTGCGCTGGCCTTTCGCGTCGGCTTCTCTATCGCATTGTTCTTGCTGTTGCTGCTTGCCTATCGATTGGGCTGGATACAACCGACCGGAGTACTCGTAGGGAGCTGACCCGGCGTTGAACCCGCCATCAGTTTCGCCAGTACCTTTCCCGTAAAAAAGCCGCACCGAAGTGCGGCTTTTTGTCCGCCTTGAGGCGTTACAACCAATACACTACGACGTACAAACCGAGCCATACCACGTCGACAAAGTGCCAGTACCAGGCCGCGCCTTCAAACGCGAAGTGATGCTCAGGCGTAAAGTCGCCGCGCAACACGCGGAACAATATAACCGATAGCATGATCGCCCCCATCGTCACATGGAAACCGTGGAATCCGGTCAACATGAAGAAGGTTGAGCCGTAAATGCCGGACGTCAGTTTCAGGTTCAGTTCGCTGTATGCCGCAATGTATTCCGAGACCTGGAAGCCCATGAAAGTTGCGCCCAGCAAGATCGTTGCAAACAGCCAGATTGCCGTTTGAGCGCGGTGTCCGGCACGTAATGCGTGATGGGCGATCGTCAGCGTGACACCGGATGTCAGCAGCAACGCGGTATTGATGGTCGGCACCGGAAACGGCGACATCTTGGTGAATGCGGCAACGGTGCCGGCCGGTCCGGTATTGCCCCAGTGCGGATTGAAATCAGGCCACAGAAGCTTGTGATCGAGGTCGCCCAGCCAAGGCATGGAAATGCTGCGTGCATAAAACAGCGCGCCGAAGAATGCGCCGAAGAACATGACTTCCGAAAAAATGAACCAGCTCATGCTCCAACGGTACGACACATCAACACGGCTGCTATATTTTCCTGCTTCCGATTCGGTAATCGCGTCGCCGAACCATTTGTATAGCACGAGCAGCAAACACAAGACCCCGCCTACATTAAGGTAAGGCCCCCAAGACAGGTCATTTACCCACGCAGAGGCCCCTGCCATCGTCAAAAACAATGCCGCACCGGCCAATACCGGCCACTGTGATGGACCTGGAACAAAATAATACGGCGCATTCGCGTGTTGAGAACTCATTTGCATCTCCCAATACAATTTTCAAATAGTTACTTTGCGACGACAAAATGAACAATCGTCACCAGTGTCGCAATAAAAATCAGCACGCCTATCAAGCCGGCGATCAACACGTGCACCGGATTGAGTTGCGCTGCATCCTTTTCATAATCGCTTTTCTTTCTAACACCGAAAAACGACCAAAATACCGCCTTCATCGTCGCGCCGAATGATGCCTTGCGCTGGGTCGGCGGTTTCAAGTTGTCCATGCCATCCTTTTATGCAGCCGGGTTTTTCGCTGGTCCGCCGACCTCAAAAAATGTGTAGGACAGGGTAATCGTCGTCACATTTTTAGGCAGCTTGGGATCAATGTAAAACACTACCGGCATCTGTCGCGCCTCATTCGGCCCCAGCGTTTGCTGTTTAAAACAAAAACACTCAACCTTCTTGAAGTATTTTATTGCTTCCTGCGGCGCATAACTCGGTATTGCCTGCGCATCCATCTTGCGCGCCTGGGTATTCACCACTTCGTACACAACCTGGGTCATTTCCCCCGGATGCACCCGCACGCTGCTGGTCACCGGGCGAAATCGCCACGGCCCCTGCGTATTCGCATCAAACTCCACCGTTACCGTGCGCGTGCGGTCAATTTGCGTATTGCCGACAGGTTCGACGCCGTCTTCTTTTTGCGTCAGCACATTGATGCCAGTCAGCTCGCAAATCTGCCGGTACACCGGCACCAAGCCGTAACCGAAGCCGAACATGATCGCAGCAATCACGACCAACTTGCCCAGCATCTTGGAATTCAACCCTCTTACCGCACGTCCCGCCCGTCCTTTGCCGCGCTCTTCATGTGTTGGCTCCATCTCAGCTAAACCATATCCGTTTAACGAAGACGCCAGCAAAAAAGACCAATGCAACTGACGCCAGGATCAATGCGGTCTTCAGGTTATTCGGCTTCTTTTTCTCTTGCATTGCGTATGTCCGGCAGGCTTGCGCCCGCCATTCCCCTCACTTACTTCACGGTCGGCGGTACTTCAAACGTATGAAATGGCGCCGGACTAGGCACAGTCCATTCCAATCCCTCTGCACCGTCCCAAGGCTTGTCCGGTGCTTTTTGGCCGCCCCGGATGGTAGGGAACACGACGAAGAACAGGAAGTACACTTGGGTCAGGCCGAAACCCAATGCACCAACTGATATCAGCATATTGAAATCGGTAAATTGCGCCGGATAGTCGGCAATACGGCGCGGCATACCTGCCAAGCCCAGGAAATGCATCGGGAAGAACGTGACGTTGAACCAGATCAGCGAATTCCAGAAATG
>PKWO01000579.1 GCA_003132085.1 Oxalobacteraceae bacterium
CGGGGTTGCGGCGCGGCCGATCAAGGATATGCAAGCCTACCGCGATCGTTTGCAGCAGTTTGTGTATCATAGCGGCACTTTCATGAAGCCGATTTTCCAGATTGCCAAGGCGGCATCCGCAGGGAAGAAGCGCATTGTCTTTGCCGAGGGCGAAGATGAGCGCATATTGCGCGCGGTGCAGGTGGTCGTCGATGAAAAATTGGCCAAGCCGATCCTGGTCGGACGCCCGGCGGTGCTGCTGCAGCGCATCAAGCAATTTGGCTTGCGCCTGAGGCCGGATGTCGACTTTCTGGTCATCAACCCGGAATACGACGAACGCTATCGTGACTACTGGCAGACTTATCTGCGGATGACGATACGCAAAGGCGTCACCGAACAATATGCGAAGCTGGAAATGCGTCGCCGTCATACGCTGATCGGGTCGATGATGATCCATAAGGGCGATGCAGACGGTTTGATCTGCGGCACCTTTGGCGCCACGGCTTTGCATCTGCACTATATTGACCAAGTACTCGGCAGGCGCGAAGGCGTGAATGTATACGCGGCGATGAATGGGCTGATTTTACCGGATCGTCAACTGGTATTGGTTGACACCCACGTCAATGAAAACCCCAACGCCGAACAATTGGCGGAAATCACGTTGCTGGCGGCGGATGAAATGCGGCGCTTCGGCTTGTTTCCGCACGTTGCGTTGCTGTCGCATTCGAATTTCGGCTCCAGCAACAGCGAGTCCGCGAAAAAGATGCGCGCCGCGCTGGAGATCATTAAGCAAAAGGCGCCGGACATGGAAGTGGACGGCGAGATGCACGGCGATACCGCGCTTGATTATTCATTGCTGAAGAAGATGATGCCGGATTCGAAGTTGAAAATGGTCGCCAATTTACTGGTGCTGCCGAACATCGACGCAGCCAATATCTCGTACAACCTGCTCAAGACTGCTGCGGGCAACGGCATTGCGATCGGCCCGATATTGTTGGGTTGCGCGAAGCCCGTGCATATTCTGACGCCATCGGCTACCGTGCGTCGGATTGTCAACATGACCGCGCTGTGCGTGATGGACGCCGTGTCGCAACGATAGATTAAGCAACGCTATTGTAAAAAGCCGCTCCCACATGTTGTGGCGCGGCTTTTTTTCTGCTTCGATATTTCCGGTCGGCGTTTCGCTTTCCCTCTATTTTCTTATTGGCACCAAGCCGGTTTGCACGAACGGCGCGGCGCGTGAGCAATGCCCCGGTTGATCATCAAAGAAAATATGCGGTTTGAACGCAGCCAACACGTCCGACTTGGCCACGCCGCCCATGAAAAAAGTTTCATCGATTGCCACGTCCCACACGCGCAGCGTGCGAATCACACGCTCGTGCGCAGGCGACGAACGCGCGGTGACCAATGCGGTGCGGATCGGCACAGCGCGCCCTTCGGCATTTTTGAAGTTGTTTTGGATGTAGGACAGCGCCTTAAGCAATCGTGCAAACGGCCCGTCCGGCAATGGTCGGTTTGCGTTTTCGCGTTCGTGTTTTTCAAACGCCTCAATGCCCTGTTCTTGAAAAATCCGTTCCGACTCATCGGAAAAAATGACCGCGTCGCCATCGAATGCAATCCGAATCTGGCCCAGCTCTTCAAGCGCGTTCTCGGGCTTTTGGTAGAGCAGCGCAGACGCGACGCCGGAGTTGACTGCCGCTTGCACATCTTCTTCATGCAGCGATAAAAACAGGCTGACATTGAACGCCGCGAGATACGGCGCCAGCGAGGCGCCGCCCGACAAGACGGCACGCGTGATATCCAGTCCGTAGTGCTGAATTGAATTGAAGATCCGCATCGAGGTTTCAGACGAGTTGCGCGACATGATGACGACTTCGACGAAACGCTTGTTGTCGGTCAGTACATTTAATTTGAGCAGCGCTCGCACCAGCGCAAATCCTGCGCCACGCTTCAGGATTTCATTTTCATTGTCAAACTGGTGCCGGCGGTAGGCGTCCAGCCCTTGCGCACGGAAAATTATTTCCTCGGTCTCCAAGTCAAACAGCGCTCGGGAGGAAATTCCGATGACCAGCAGATTATCGAGCGAGACAGGCATGGATTGCATTGCTCCCGTGTGGTCAGGAAACCGTATTGTGGTCGTTCAAAATGAAAAACGCGCGTTGTCGGGCGTGCATTCAGTTCGGTTCAAGAGCCGGAACAGAACCGACACGATGTTTCCGCCGCGCGACGTCGAGTCCGTTATTGAAACCAGTGTGACATTCCGCACCAGCTGGAACTTACATGCAATTTTACCTCAGCCTCACCAAAAGATATTCTATTAGCCAAAAATGCACCTATTTTGTGCGCTACTTGGGTTACTTGCCTTACATTGGTGCGTGCGTGCAATTATTGTACTGATTTCGGACGAATTGAGATGGCATTGTTCCTGCTAATGAAAAGGTACCGAGGGGCGCACGATATCTGGATTCGACCGGACAGCGCTTCTTGAGCAAGGTTGCTAGGGTTCCGATCGTGAGTCATGACGATGACTGGTCCGAGAGCAGCCGGCTTTGAGGATAGCAGTCTACCTGCCGATCGCGGAGCTACACGGAGGGATAAAAGCCCGGGAGGCCATCACGAATAATCTGTGATCGCTCGCCCCTCGCTTTTATTGACTCTTTGGGGCTGAGCATGTCATCGCAATTCCTGCCACTTACTGTGGCCGATCTCTCCGAATCGCACATTCTGTTGTCGCGTCGCCTAACTCGCGTGCAGTCACCTCGCTATGGCGCCGGCCTTCTGTCGCTATGCAGTGGAGTGCGATATGACTACTGATGCCGGCGAAAACCCGATTTTAGCCCCTCAATATGCGCGAGACTTCGCGGTTGATATCGATCCATCTATTCTACTGTGGAGCGAGATATTTCCAGGCGGTGGCCACTGGTCATATTTGGTCAAGCGCGGCACTACGATACGCGTGGTGGATCTCGAAGGCGGCGCCAATGTCGCGGCGATTATGTATAACGCGGATGAACGGCTGGAACGCCTGAACATACCCGATACATTGAAAGCCCAGCATACCGCCCATCTGACACTGGGCAATGTGTTGTATTCCGATATGGGAAGAATCCTTGCCTCTATCAGTGCCGATACAGTCGGCTGGCATGATCCGCTATGCGGAGTGTCCGACGTCAATTTGATCCAATCGAAATACGGCGAACGCCGCTATCAGGAACATCGTAATGCGATGTTCCGCAACGGCAAAGATAGTCTCCTGATCGAGATCGGAAAATACGGCCTCGGCATGCGTGATTTGGTGCCGAATATAAATCTTTTCAGTAAAGTCATTGTCCGCCCTGGCGGCCGCTTGCAGTTCGTGGAGGGACACTCCAGAGCCGGCGACTATATCGAACTGCGTTTTGAAATGAATACCCTGCTTGCGCTGTCGACTGCGCCGCATCCACTCGACCCGTCCCCAACTTATAGCCCGAAAAAAGTCGGGCTTGCCGCATGGAACTCGGGGACAGCACCGCAAGACGACATATGTCGTCAGCGCTGTCCCGAAAATCAACGCGGTTTCTTTAACACCGAACTTTTGTATCGATGAGGACTTCCAATGAATAATCTAGTCGAAAGCCAGCTTGATGTAGCGCGCGCCTCTTATGATCATTTGCAACCGGCTGGTGAGCCCTGGCTGCACACCATTAAACAAGGCCAGTTTTTCCGGATTATCGATCTGGAAGGGAATCAGGCGGTCGACACCATTTTTTACAACCTGCAGGACACGGCTGAGCGGTATAGTCTAACTGACACGGTGCAGCGCCAGGGCAGCCTATATCTGGAAGCCGGGACCGTACTGTATTCGAACTATGGGCGCCCCTTGTTGACGATTGTTGCCGACACTTGCGGTCGGCACGACACGCTCGGCGGTGCGTGCGCGGCAGAAAGCAATACAGTGCGATATGCGCATCAGAAAAAATTCATGCATAGTTGCCGCGATAATTATTTGTTGGCGCTGGCACATGCCAACAACGGCATGGGTAAGCGCGATCTCGTCCCGAACATTAATTTTTTCATGAATGTTCCGGTCACCCCGGAGGGTGGCCTCACGTTTGAAGATGGCGTTTCGGCGCCCGGAAAGTATGTCGAAATGCGCGCCGAAATGGATGTGCTGGCGCTAGTCTCAAATTGTCCGCAGTTGAATAATCCCTGCAATGCGTATAACCCAACTCCAGTCCGGTTTGTGATCTGGGATAAGATGGCGGCAAGTTGATGTTTACACGCATTCTCATTGCCAATCGCGGCGAGATCGCTTGCCGGATAATTCGCACGGCGCGCGCGATGGGGATTTCCACGGTGGCGGTTTATTCCGAAGCCGATATCGAGTCTTTGCATGTGCGTTTGGCGGATGAAGCGATCTGTATCGGACCGGCGCCGGCAGCGCAAAGTTATTTATCCGTTGCAGCCATCCTGGAAGCGGCACGCACCAGCGGCGCCGATGCGATTCATCCCGGCTACGGGTTCCTGAGTGAAAATGCCGCCTTCGCTGAAGCGTGCGAAGCAGCCGGTATCGTCTTCATCGGCCCCACGCCTGAGCAAATGCGGGCTTTCGGCCTCAAGCATACCGCGCGTGAACTCGCCCGACTGGCGAAAGTTCCCCTATTGCCGGGTACAGGTCTGCTATCCGGCGTGGACGAAGCCTTGTCGGAAGCGCAACGCATCGGCTACCCGGTCATGCTCAAAAGTACGGCGGGCGGCGGTGGAATTGGCATGCGGTTGTGCGCGAACCCGGTCGAACTTGAAAGCGCCTTTTCCTCGGTTCGACATCTATCGAAGAACAATTTCAAAAACGATGGAGTCTATATCGAGAAATATGTCGAATCTGCGCGGCATATCGAGGTGCAGATTTTTGGTGACGGGCGCGGCAACGTGGTGTCATTGGGTGAGCGCGATTGCTCGGTTCAGAGGCGTAATCAGAAGGTGATTGAAGAAACGCCGGCTCCGGGCCTGTTTGCCGAAACGCGGCGCGCGCTCGCCGAGACAGCAGTGCGTCTCGCCAAAGCAATCAGTTATCGTTCCGCAGGGACGGTTGAATATGTATTCGACGCCGCTACGGCGAATTTTTATTTCCTTGAAGTGAACACTCGCCTCCAAGTGGAGCATGGCGTCACGGAAGAAGTCTACAACGTCGATTTGGTCGAATGGATGATCCTCGCCGCCGCAGGAGAATTGAAACTTCCTGCGCAAGATGCGCTGCAGTCGCGCGGACATGCGATGCAGCTACGCGTCTATGCAGAAGATCCGGGGAAAAAATTTCAGCCGTCGTCCGGCATACTGACGTCAGTCGAATTTGACCCCGCGTTGCGGGTTGATACGTGGATTGAACGCGGTGTCACGGTCAGTCCTTACTACGATCCGCTGCTCGCCAAATTGATTGTAAAAACGGAGAGCAGAAAGGCATCGGTTGCGATGTTGGCGAGCGCCTTGAAGAAAACGCGCATAGACGGGATCGAGACGAACCTCGCGTACCTGGCACAAATTCTAGTACAGAACGCCTTCGTAGCCGGCCGCCAGACTACGCAAATGCTGGAGACGATGCCCTATTTTCCCAAGACCATCGATATCCTGGATGGGGGAATTCAAACCACGATACAGGACTACCCGGGCCGACTGGGCTTGTGGTCGGTCGGCATTCCTCCTTCCGGCCCAATGGACGCCTACGCACATCGAAGCGCCAATCATTTACTTGGCAATACGGAAGATGCGGCAACAATTGAGATGACATTGCAGGGCGCCACGCTGCGTTTTAATTGCGACTGCACTATCGCGATAGCAGGTGCGGACATGATGGTGGGCATTAGCGGCACCGAGGGCGACAGGCATATTGAAAACTGGTGTTCGCATCAAATTCGTCGGGGTGATATTTTGCGCTGCGGGCGCATTCAAGGAGCCGGCGTTCGTACCTATCTGGCCGTTGCGGGCGGAGTGGACACACCGCTCTATCTCGGCAGTCGGGCCACCTTCACGCTTGGCAATTTTGGCGGACATGGCGGTCGCTCGCTGCGCGCAGGCGATGTGTTGAAACTTCACTCGCCGGCCCTGATGCCATGCCCGATTGCCGTGCCATTGGTAGTGCCGGAATATAGACATACGTGGGAAATCGCCGTGCAATATGGTCCGCATGGCGCGCCGGATTTTTTCACAGATCACGACATCGCTACATTCTTTGAAACGGACTGGCAGGTTCATTTCAATTCGAGTCGGACCGGCGTTCGCCTGATTGGCCCCAAGCCGCAGTGGGCGCGGACCGACGGTGGCGAAGCGGGGCTGCATGCGTCGAATATCCATGACAATGCCTACGCGATCGGCGCTATCGATTTTACCGGCGACATGCCGGTCATTCTGGGCCCCGATGGGCCGAGCCTGGGCGGTTTTGTGTGCCCAGCGGTCATTGTATCGGCAGAATTATGGAAAGTAGGGCAGCTCAAGCCGGGCGACGCGGTGCGCTTTATTCGCGTATCTTCCGATACTGCAGTTGCGCTACGTGACGAACAGGAGCGCATCTTCAGCAACTCACTTTCATCCAGCGCTCTAGTCGATGTAACGCAACCTCGGGCACTACCGCGCAGTGAAGAGTCAGCGATATTGCGACAGGCCACTCTTTTTGCGACCCCTTCCCTCGCTGGAACAAAGATCACTTACCGTCGTGCCGGAGACGATAATCTGCTCATCGAGTTTGGTGAAATGGTGCTGGACGTGAACTTGCGGTTTCATGTGCATGCACTGATGCAAACGATTGAAAATGCGAAATTGTGCGGGGTCGTTGACCTTACGCCCGGCATCCGTTCTCTGCAGGTGCATTTTGATCACCGCCTGTTGCCAATCAATGCGTTGCTTGATTTCTTGCAGCGTTATGAAACGGATGTTGCCTCGGTTAGCGACATGACGGTGGCGTCGCGAATCGTGCATTTGCCACTGGCCTGGAACGACACGCAGACCAGACTCGCGATCGAAAAATATCAAACCACGGTTCGGCCGGATGCGCCGTGGTGTCCGAGCAATATCGAATTTATTCGCCGCGTCAATGGGTTGGCGTCAACCAAGGAAGTGTATGACATCGTATTCAATGCCAGTTATCTGGTGCTTGGTTTGGGCGACGTCTATCTTGGCGCCCCTGTTGCAACGCCGCTCGATCCGCGCCATCGTTTGGTCACCACAAAATATAATCCGGCGCGGACATGGACACCTGAAAATGCCGTAGGAATTGGCGGCGCCTATCTGTGTATTTACGGAATGGAAGGCCCGGGCGGCTATCAATTCGTCGGCCGTACAGTGCAGATGTGGAATCGCTATCGGCAAACGAATAGCTTCCGGGATGGCAAACCATGGCTGCTGCGTTATTTCGACCAGATCCGCTTTTATGAGGTGAGCGAAGAGGAGTTGCTGGCGCATCGCAGCGACTTTCCGCTAGGCCGATTCGACGTCAAGATTGAAGAGACGACTTTTTCTCTGGCGGAATACAACGATTTCCTCTCGCAAAACGAAGCATCAATTGCGGCATTCAAGGCGCGTCAGCAAACCGCATTCGATATTGAGCGCGAACAATGGCGATCAAGCGGTCAAACTGAATGGGTGAGTGAAGAGAGTGCCGCCAGCGCGAATGCGGAGGTGGAATTACCAGTCAATTGCAGCTATCTGACAGCGGTGGTACCAGGCAGTGTCTGGCGGGTGCTGGTGCAACCAGGCGCTACAATTGACGAGAATGAAAACCTTGCTATTTTAGAAACCATGAAAATGGAGATTCCTTTGTCTGCGCCATACAAAGGGACGTTGATCGAGTGGTTGGTGATCGAGGGCACTTCGGTCGCTGCCGGCCAGCATGTGGCCATCATAAAAAAACATTGTGCGGGGAGTGCGGCATGACTAACGCATTTTTTAATTTATCGGCTCGTGCACCGCACGCAAAATATCTTGCCGGACGTTCGACGCCGCGCAATTTGATTGGGCTTCTCATGCCGATGCGCTGCCATCGAAAAATTCCGCTTACGGCCGCCAAAGAATGCACATGTCGGCATAACCTTTGCTTATAAGAACTGCGCCTTTGCGCAGTGGTAGCACCCAACGAGATAGGGGAGAACTAATGGTATCCAAACTGCGGTCAATAACAGTAAAAAAATTGTTCATGATGGCGTTATTGCCGGTTGCAATAGTGGCTGCACGGCCAAGTTGGGCTGCAGAGCCCTTGAAAATTGGTTATAGCGATTGGCCGGGCTGGGTCGCATGGCAGGTTGCAATAGAAAAGGGATGGTTCAAGGAGGCGGGCGTCGATGTCAAATTCGAATGGTTCGACTACTCCGCTTCGATGGACGCATTCTCGGCGGGTAAGCTGGATGCTGTAACGGTAACCAACGGTGATGCGTTGGTTACCGGCGCCAGCGGCGCCAAAAGCGTGATGATCTTGATCACCGATTATTCGAACGGAAACGACATGATTGTCGCTAAACCGGGAATCGCCAGTATCAAGGATCTGAAGGGCAAGAAGGTCGGTCTCGAATACGGTTTGGTTGAACATCTGTTGCTGTTGAATGGACTGCAAAAAGCCGGCATGACAGAGTCGGACATTACCTTGGTAAAAGCGCCAACCAATGAAACCCCACAGGTTCTGGCCTCTGCCGACATCTCGGCAATCGGGGCATGGCAACCGGTGTCCGGCGCCGCGATGAAGCAAGTGCCGGGCGCGAAACCTATCTATACTTCCGCCGACGAACCTGGCCTGATCTATGACGTCTTGACCGTCAATCCTGCCAGCCTCTCGGCAAAGCGGGCAGAATGGGCGAAAGTGGTGAAGGTCTGGTACCGCGTCGTTAATTACATTTATGATCAGAAGACCCGGGAAGACGCAGTGAAAATCATGTCCGCCCGTGTGGGGCTGAAACCTGCAGCCTATCTGCCATTATTGGGCGGGACAAAAATTCTAACCCTTGAGGAAGCAAAAAAGGCCTTTGTGAAAGGCGACGGTTTCAAATCCTTGTATGGCTCTTCAAAGATCGTGGACAAGTTCAATCTAAAATACGACATCTATAAAAAGGCGCAAAACATAGACAGGTATATAGATCCGTCGCTTACAACGGACATGTAACGCATTTTCCGCTAGTGATGAAATCGATGAAAAGTGAATCGTGGTTTGCTGTACGCAAAGAGCTGTCGCCTCACACCAAATTGGCGCTGGGCGTCTGCTCGTTTTTGTTGCCGCTATTGGTTTGGTGCGTAGTCAGTTATGTGCCATTCGTCTGGCATTCGAAGGTTCATATTTCGAATCCAGGCGATGTCGATTATTTCCAGGTGGGGATGCTGGTAGACAAAGCAGACTTTATCAGCGAATCCGAGAATGCGAAGAAACTGGGGAAAACCGCGCCGGAAGGGAGCCCTGCCAATCCGGTTTATTTGCCGGCGCCGCACGAAGTAGGCATAGCTTTGTATACAGCGTTTACCACAGCGCCTCAACAGCGCGATGGCAAGTGGCTGCATGAGAGTCTGTGGCACAGCATTCAAGTCATCTTCTGGGGTTTCGTGATCTCGTCATTGGTTGGTGTTCCCTTAGGAATACTGTGCGGAACGTATAGTGCGATTTCCCGCCTGAATGAGCCGTTCACGGAATTTTTCCGCTATTTGCCGGCGCCGGCATTTGGCGCACTGGCAGTCGCCGTCCTCGGAATTTACGATGGCCCGAAAATAGCGGTGATCGTGATTGGAACTTTTTTTCAGCAGGTCCTGATTGTCGCCAATACCACTCGCAAGCTTGACTTCGCTTTGCTGGAAGCAGCGATGACATTGGGGACAAAAGGGCCGAAAATGCTCACGCGCGTTGTCATTCCGGGGATTCTTCCCGATCTCTATCGCGATCAACGTATCTTGCTCGGTTGGGCATGGACCTACCTGATTGTCGCCGAATTGATTGGCAGCAGTTCAGGTATTACCCTGTTCATCACACAGCAGGCTCGCTATGAAAATTTTTCGAACGTATACGCAGCGATCATGATGATCGGAATCATCGGCCTGGGAACGGATCAGGTCCTTGCGTGGCTTGGAAAATATTTTTTCCCTTGGGAGCGCTCCGCCAACAGAATCTGAGTTACGTGCATCGTCGTCAATATATTGGGAAGCCGCCATGAATGTCCAGCCAGTTCCGCTCACCGCGCTTACCTATCGGGATCAGTCCGATGCGGTGCGCGAGCGATTTGATCGCTTGAAAGCGCGCGAAGTCGTTCTTGAAGTAAAAAATATGGGCAAGACTTTTGCCTCGCAACGTGGTGAAGTCACTGCACTGCGCAATATCAATTTCAAAACACATCGCCGCGAATTCGTTTGCGTGATTGGTCCGTCCGGTTGCGGAAAATCGACCTTGATCCGCATTTTGGCCGGACTGGAATCGCATACTTCGGGCGAAGTATTGATGGACGGGATGCCGGTAACGGGGCCGGGTAGTGAGCGGGGGATGGTGTTTCAGGGTTACACGCTCTTTCCATGGCTGACAGTGAAGAAAAATGTGATGTTCGGGCCGGAGATGAACAATCGCGGCGGATTGGAAGCGGAACGTGAAGCGCTGCAATGGCTTGATCTGGTCGGACTGGGGAAATTTGCCGACGCCTATCCGCATCAACTTTCCGGGGGCATGAAGCAGCGGGTGGCGATTGCACGCGCACTTGTAAATCAGCCGCGCATTTTATTGATGGATGAACCGTTCGGTGCGCTCGATGCGCAGACTCGCATAAAGATGCAGACCCACTTGCTGGATATCTGGAAGAACATCGACATTACCGTTTTGTTTATTACACACGATCTCGACGAGGCAATTTTTCTTGCCGATCGCATCCTGGTGTTGAACGCAAATCCGGGGGAAGTGGCAGAGCTGATTGAGGTCAATGTTCCGCGCCCAAGGCATACAGGGCAGTTTATCTCTAGTGAATTTCTTGCGACAAAGGCGCGGCTGGAAGAATTGATACACCCGCCCGCCGCAGAGGCCGATGACGGTATTCAGCTGCATTTGCTGCGGTTGACAGATGTTTCCGATAACGTTGAATAAAGGTGACTATTCAGCCGCCGGCGCGAGTGGGAGTGCGTTTTGGGGAAATAGAAAGCGCGAGTAATTCAAGGCAGCGCGGGGGGATGCGCATGACGCCAGTAGCCAGAGGCAATGAGTCCAGTTACTTGCAGACGCTCTCTTTCCCCANNCAGCGGCTGAACAGTCACGAATAAAGTACTCCGCGGGGAAATTTGCTACCGCACCAACGCATACTCCAATGAACCACGACTTGCATTCAGATTGTGCAATCGATGTGGGGGCCGCATGTAATTGGGGCATGCTCACCCCGATTTCTACAGATTCTAGGGAATTTCTATAAAAAATTTCTGGCACGTTCATTGCTACACATATTGCGGGAAGCGATCTAATATCGCCAACCGAAGGGTCGCTAGGGTTCCGGTCGTGCGCTGATTTTTCAGAGCGCGATGTCTGGTCCGAGAGCAACCGGCCTCAAACGCCCTTGTCGGCGTTCAGGCTCCACGGCGGGACAAAAACCCGGGAGATGCACTTCGTGTTCGAGGTGGTTTCCCGATTGCTGTCTCACTTACTCTGGAGCCTGTCATGTTTCAATCAATTCTCCCGCACCTATCGACATCGATGCCAGACGGCCCGCTGCCGTTCATGCCCTCTGCGCTTTCATCTGCACTGACTTGGCTTGACAAGTCAACTATGCAATCTCGGAATTTTTTTGGTCGCCCTGTTGTTCACCTTCTATGGAGCCCTGTCATGACGCCGAGCCTGTGCTGCTGTCTGGCCCTTCTACCCTTAACGCTTTCTACCGCTCCGGCCTATGCTGCCGACGCAGCCCAACCCACCGCCGCATTGCAGCCGACCACGGCGCTGCCGGCGATGGCTGCAGCCGACACGGACACCAGTTGGACGAAGCTCGATCAGGTGGTCGTGACTTCGCAGAAGCGCGCTCAGGATGTGCAAGAGGTCCCGCTTAGCGTTTCGGTCGTTAGCCGTGACCAATTGCAGGCGCAGCGCATCGCCGACTTCGACGACCTAAGCCGTGCCGTGCCCGGGGTATCGTTCAATTCCGGCAACGCCAGCGAAGGCCANNCCAGACGAATGTGACGATTCGCGGTGTGAGTTCGACTTCGGGGTCAGCGACCGTCGGCCTCTATCTCGACGACGTATCGATCACGACCAAAAATTTCTATGACTATGCCGCCCAGCCCCGGTTTTTCGATCTGCAAAGTATCGAGGTACTGCGCGGACCGCAGGGATCGTTGTGGGGCGCAAGTTCCGAAGGCGGCACTATCCGTTTCATCCCGGTCGAGCCAAACATGGCAAAATTCAGCGGCGAGGTTGCTGCGGATGTGTCGGAGACCCAGCACGGAGGCTTTAACGACAATGCCAGTGCGGTATTGAACATTCCTATCAGTCCAGGCGTGTTTGCCGTCCGCGGCAGCATTTACTCGACCGCAGAGAGCGGTTGGATTAACAACTACACGCAGCAGGGAAAGTTGGCAAATACGGGGGTCAACAGCGAGGACGCAACGACTGTTCATCTAATGGCTATGATCACCCCCAACGACGACCTGGCGATCAAGCCGGCATTTTTCCATCAGGTTAGCAATACGCACGACAACTCCGCGTTCTATCCGGCGCTAGGGCTGTATGACCAAGACAAGCAGGTCAGGGAATTCGGTCAGGATACAATGACCCTTGGGAGTCTTTCTGTTCACAATGATTTTCATACCTTTGACTTTACTTCAGTGACAGGTGTGTTTCACCGGAAGGTCAGTCGACAGGAGGACGGCACCTATTTCAACAGCACGGTGTTCGCGCAGGCTTTTCTCGATCCGCTGTATCCGCAATTCCAGCCGCAGAACGATTCTATCATCGGCAACTTACCGTCGGCGGTCGCCATGAAAACAGACTACCGGCAAGTCAGCCAGGAATTCCGGCTGTCTTCACCGGAGAACACGAAGAGCGCGCTCAAATGGGTGGCCGGCGTCTACTACGCCGACCAGACCATTCACAACACCGATTACCAAACGATTCCGGGGATCAATACGGCGTTTCAAAACATCTACGGAATTCCGATGGAACAGTCATTGGTGCAAGGCGCCTACGGTGCGCCGGGGATATCGTTATTTCCGGGCAACATCGATGAGTCCGACGATCGCACATACAGAGAAAGGCAGACCGCGGTATTCNNACGACATGCGACCTGATTGGCATCTCGGCCTGGGAGGGCGTTTTGTCAAGGCAGAGGAGGACTTCGTGTCCACCGAAATCGGTTTTTATCAGATCGGCAATATCAGTCCATACAATCAATCGGCAAGCTTCACTTCGTTCACCCCGAAGGTGACTGTGAGCCATGACATCGATGCGAACGACCAGATGTATGCCTCGGCAGGAGAAGGCNNGACCTCCGTGTGTGCGGGTGACTTTGCCGCGATCGGGCAGACGACCCAGCCGACCGCATTTAAGTCCGACAGCCTGTGGACTTACGAATTAGGCTCGAAGAACGTCTTTGCCGACAACCGGATATCGCTCAATTCCGCGGTTTTTTACACTGACTGGAAAAACATACAGCAGCAAATTTACCTGCCGACCTGCGGCTACTATTTTACTGCCAACGTCGGCAACGCCAGGATTTTCGGCGGAGAACTGGAAGCAACGGCCCGCGTGTCGCGCGCCCTGCGTTTGAGCATGACCCTGAGCGCCGAAAGTGCAACGATTACCAGCACCAATAATCCGTCCACTGCGCCGGTTGGCGCCCATTTGATCGATGTCCCGGGATTGACCTTTACGACAGGAGCGACCTACACCATACCGTTGAATGATGGCGCGACCTTCGCCGCACGGGCAAACTACGCATGGACAGGGCATTCCTATGGAAGCTACCAGGTCGGCAACACGAATTATTTCAATCCTTCATATGGCGTGCTGAATCTGAGTGCTTCCCTGAGCCACAAATCATATGACGTGACTCTGTACGCAAAAAATGCGCTGAACAGCCAGACCATCATCCAGTCGCCGCAAATCAATACGGTCGTCGAGGGCTACACGGTTCATCCTAGAACGATAGGCTTGAGCACAAGGTTCCGGTTTTGACGCACTGATCGACAGGTAGCTGCGCAATGAACTTGAAGACTGCCATTCTAGCGACGAAACAGTGGCCGCCGATTTCGATCGGCGCGATGGTTCCGAATTATTGGACGCATTTTCAGCCAAACAGAAATCAAACCCGCTGCGCAAACTCCTCGAAGCCTGCTATCGGGAGGGGCCGGCTGAAAAAGTAGCCCTGATAAGCATCGCAGCCGGAGCCGGCCAGGAAGTCGCGCTGCGCTTCCAGTTCAACGCCCTCTGCGATCACATCCAACCCCAGGCTCTGGGCTAGCGCGACCACTGTCTTGGCAATCGCAGCATCGTTTGGGTCGGTGAGGACATTACGCACAAACGATTGGTCGATCTTCAACTGATTGAGCGGCAGGAGCTTCAGGTAGGACAATGAGGAATAGCCGGTGCCGAAGTCATCCAGCGAGAATCCCACACCCTTGGCCTTCAGCGCGACCATTTTTTCGATAGTCTCCTCGACGTTATGCACCAGCATGCTTTCGGTCAGTTCCAGTTTCAGCCGTTGTGGATCGGCGCCGGTGCTTTTGAGCACCGCCAGCACTTGATCCACAAAGTCGCGCTGGCGGATCTGGTGGACGCTGATATTTACCGCCAGATTGAGATGCGCCATTTCAGGTCGGGAGGCCCAACTCGCCAATTGGGTGCAAGCTGCTTCCAGCACCCAATGGCCCAATGGCAGGATCAACCCGGTTTC
>PKWO01000144.1:0-1524 GCA_003132085.1 Oxalobacteraceae bacterium
GAGCCAGGCACCAACGGCCAGCATTCGTTCTATCAGTTCATCCACCAGGGAACCCAGCTCGTGCCCTGCGATTTCATCGGCTTTTGCCAGCCGCTGAACCGGTTGGGCCGCCATCATGACTTGTTGCTGTCCAATCTGTTCGCGCAGACCGAAGCGCTGGCGTTTGGCAAGACGAAAGAGCAAGTCGAGGCCGAAAGAACACCATCCTGGCTGGTGCCGCATCGCACTTGCGAGGGCAACCGCCCGACCAATACCGTTCTCGCCGAACGCCTGACCCCGGAGACGCTGGGGCAACTGGTCGCGCTGTACGAGCACAGTGTCTTTACGCAGGGGGTGATCTGGCATATCGACTCCTTCGATCAGTGGGGGGTCGAACTGGGCAAGGTACTGGCGCAGCGCATCATTCCCGAGCTTGAAAGCACGGACGAGCCGAAGCTCGGGCACGACAGCTCGACCAATGCATTGATCCGGCGCTACCGTCGGCTCCGAGAGGGATAATCATGAACTTGGGCTATAGCACACCGCTCTACCTGTTGCCGTTCGATCATCGCCAGTCCTACGTAACCGGCATGTTCCATTTCAAACCACCGCTGACGACAGACGAGCACGAAGCGGTAGCCGGCAGCAAGCAAATCATCTACGACGGATTCCGGGAAGCGCTCGATAGCGAGGTGCCAGCATCTTGCGCCGGTATTCTGGTCGATGAGGAATTCGGTGCTGACATTCTCCGCGATGCGACAAAGAACGGCTATGTGACCGCGATCTCGGTTGAGAAGAGCGGTTCGGACGAGTTCGAATTCGAGTATGACAACGCGTTTGCAGCGCACATCGAAGCCTTCAAACCGACCTTCGCGAAAGTGCTGGTGCGCTATAACCCGCAGAGCGACGCAGCGCTCAATCGGCGCCAGACGGCCCGTCTCAGGCAGCTTTCCGATTACTGCCGGGCTGCAGCTCAACGTTTCATGTTCGAGTTGCTGGTGCCGGCCACGAAGGCGCAGATGGAGCGCGTTCGGGCGGACAAGAACGCCTACGATCGGCAAGTTCGTCCTGCTTTGATGTGCCAGGCCATCCGCGCCTTGCAGGATGCGGGCGTCGAACCGGATGTCTGGAAGGTCGAAGGGCTCGACCGCCGCGAGGATTGCGAACAGTTGGTCGAAACTGCGCGACGCGACGGCCGGCGCGATATCGGCTGCATCGTGCTGGGACGCGGTGCCGATCAGAAGAGGGTAGTGGACTGGCTCGAAACCGCTGCGCCGGTGCCGGGGTTTATCGGCTTCGCGGTCGGGCGCACGACCTTCTGGGATGCAGTGGCAGACTACGAATCGAAGAAAATCGCGAGGCAGGAAGCTGTGTCTCGTATCGCCCAGCGCTACCGCGAATGGGTAACAATTTTCGAAAAAGCGCGGGTTTTTCACGCCAGCGCGGAGTATAAAAACACTGAAACCATAGCGCCAAGGACAACGCCATGAAAATTAGTCTCTTGGCGGGCAAGCCGGCCCCACCGGCGATGCTGGTGAATGTGCC
>PKWO01000144.1:1546-2526 GCA_003132085.1 Oxalobacteraceae bacterium
AGCTTTAACGAATGGCATGTGCTGGCCATCAGCCAGGCGATCTGTGAGTACCGCGCCAGTCAGGGCATCAACGGCCCGCTGTACATCGGCATCGATACGCATGCGCTGTCGCAACCGGCATTTGAAAGCGCACTGGAGGTGCTGGCCGCCAACGGGGTGGAAACGATGATCTCGGCCGGTGGCGAATACACGCCGACGCCGGCGGTCTCGCATGCGATCCTCGGCTACAACCGCGGTCGTACGACGGGCCTGGCCGACGGCATCGTGATCACGCCGTCGCACAACCCGCCCGACAACGGCGGTTTCAAATACAACCTGCTCAATGGCGGGCCGGCCGACACCAGTGTCACCGGCTGGATCCAGAACCGTGCCAACGTACTGCTCGAAGCCGGCCTGAAAGATGTGCGGCGCATGCCGCCGGCGCAGGCGCGCCGCGCCGCGACCACTCACGAGCACGATTTTCTCAACGCCTACGTCAGCGATCTGGGCAACATGATCGACTTCGATGCGATCCGCAGCGCGGGCATCCGCATGGGGGTGGATCCGCTTGGGGGTGCCGGCGTGCATTACTGGGCGCCGATTGCCGAGCGCTACAAACTCGATCTGACCGTGGTCAGCGAAGAAGTCGATCCCACCTTCAGCTTCATGACGGTGGATTGGGACGGCAAGATCCGCATGGATCCCTCATCGTCCTATGCGATGCAGCGGCTGATCGACCTGAAGGATCGCTACGACGTCGCGTTCGCCTGCGACACCGACCACGACCGCCACGGCATCGTCACCGCGAGCGCCGGTTTGTTGTCGCCGAATCACTATCTGGCCGTGCTGATCGACTATCTGTTCCAGCATCGGCCGCAATGGAGCAAGACGGCCGCGGTCGGCAAAACCGTGGTCAGCACGGCGCTGATCGATCGCGTGGCGAAACGGCTGGGGCGCCAACTTTACGAAGTGCCGGTCGGCTTCAAATGGTTTGTCGACGG
>PKWO01000554.1 GCA_003132085.1 Oxalobacteraceae bacterium
ACCATGAAATTCATGGTCAAGGTCGGCTCATCGACCGTCAACATCGGCAGCGCATCCGGCGTATCCGGCGCACAGACCGTGGTGCCGATGCCGATCTCGTCAATGCCGTTGATCAAAACGATGTCGCCGGCGACTGCTTCGTCAACCAGCACGCGTTCGAGCCCTTTGAAATTCAGTACCTGATTGATACGCGCCTTGATGGGCGTTCCTTCCGGGCCGTCCATGATGATGACGTCTTGCAGCGCTCTCACGCGGCCGCGGGTAATACGGCCAATGCCGATCTTGCCGACGTAGGACGAGTAGTCCAGCGAAGAAATCTGCAACTGCAAAGGACCATCCTGGTCGTCCTCGCGCGCTGGGACGTGCCTCAGAATCGCATCGAACAATGGCTTCATGTCGCCTTCGCGGACCGTCGCATCGAGGCTGGAATAGCCGTTCAGCGCAGACGCATAGACGACCGGGAAATCGAGTTGCTCTTCCGTTGCGCCAAGCTTGTCGAACAATTCAAACGTCGCATTGATGGCCCACTCGGGGCGCGCACCCGGACGATCGATTTTATTCAGCACAACGATCGGCTTCAAACCGAGCGCCAACGCTTTACGCGTGACAAAGCGCGTTTGCGGCATTGGGCCTTCTTGCGCGTCGACCAGCAACAATACGCTATCGACCATCGACAACACGCGCTCCACTTCGCCGCCAAAGTCGGCATGGCCTGGCGTGTCGACGATGTTGATGTGCGTGCCTTCGTACTCGACTGCGCAATTCTTCGACAAAATCGTGATTCCACGCTCTTTTTCCAGATCATTCGAGTCCATCACGCGGGCTTCGACTTGCTGGTTGTCACGGAACGTGCCGGACTGACGCAGCAGCTTGTCGACGAGTGTCGTCTTGCCATGGTCAACGTGGGCGATGATGGCGATGTTACGAATTGCGCGTTTTGTATTTGGCATGATGATGATTTATTACAGTTGTACTCAGTTGTGTACCGAATTCGGGAACCGCATAGTATAGCATGTTGCGGCGCATGAATATTATAAAAATTCTGCTATTTCAAAGGGTTAAGTATTCCGGGCAAGCACCGCAGTTCCGGCGGTTGAGCAATGCATCAGTAGCGAAAATTCAGCATAATGGGACGATTTGACCGCTTGATGACAGCGCAAACGAACTCCGCGGCCGTTCAGCTAACTGTTGCCGGTCGACACCAGCCGCTCGGGCGCAAGCACGCCGAATTCTTTTATTTGGCCGGTGCCAAGCAATTGTCCGTCGCAGCCGCGGTACACGCGCACCCGCCCCTCCTGCTCTGGAATCGGCACCTCTTCCTTGCCGAGAGCGAGCCGTTGCCCATGCAAGAAACGCGACGCCAGGTCGGCGGACAACACCACCTTGGGAAAAGTGGATAGCAACGCATCGACCGGCGCCAGGCATTGCAGGCGTTGATCGTCCGGAATATCGGCCAGCGCCTGCAAAGTCAGCGCGCCTTCCAGCGTCAAACTGCCAACCTGAATCCGGCGCAATGCATTCAAATGCGCACCGCAGCCAAGCGCTGCGCCGATGTCTTCGCCGAGTACGCGGATGTAAGTGCCTTTGCTGCATCCGACGCGCAAGCGCAGATAAGGCGCCTGATAACCGAGAAACTCCAGTTGATGAATAGTCACGCGGCGGGCTTCGCGCTCCAACGTAATCCCGGCGCGCGCATACTCATACAACGGCTTGCCATCCCGTTTCAAGGCGGAATACATCGGCGGAACCTGATCGATCGGGCCACGAAACCTTTCCAGCACATCCTCGATTTGCCTCTGCGTGACAGATACCTCGGCGGTGTCGAGAATCGCGCCTTCGGTATCGCCGGTAACGGTTGTGACGCCCAGATGCACCAGCGTTTCGTAGGTCTTGTCGGCCTCCAGCAAATCCTGGGCAAATTTGGTCGCTTCGCCAAAGCACAAGGGCAACAGGCCCGTTGCAAACGGGTCCAGCGTGCCGGTATGCCCGGCCTTTTGCGCATTCAGCATCCGTTTGGCCTTGATCAGCACATCATTGCTGGAATGGCCGGCGGCCTTATCGAGCAACAAAACACCGTGTACCGGAACGCGGATTTTCTTCGCCGGAAGTGTCGCCATAATCAGTTACTGCGGGCTTCGAACAGGCACATCAATCTTCTTCTGAGTCCTTGGCCCGGGTCGCATTTGCTTCATCGATCAGTTTGGACAATTCCATACCGCGTGCGGTCGACGTGTCGTGCACGAAATGCAATTCGGGCAGCGTGTGTATGGTTAGGCGGCGGCCGAGCTGGCCGCGGATGAATCCCGCGGCCGCGCTTAGGCCCTTCACGGTATTCTGGATCGCCTCTTTGTTGTCGTTCAGCATCGTGAAAAACACCTTGGCATGCGCATAATCAGGCGTGATTTGCACTTCGGTGATCGTCACCATGCCGACACGCGGGTCTTTCAACTCGAATGCTATAATTTCCGCCAAATCTCGCTGGATCTGGTCTTGCACGCGCAGACCGCGTGCGGGGATGGTCTTGCTGTGTTTAGCCATAAGCTTATGAGGCAAGATAGTTGCCGACCTTTGTTCGCGGCTGCCAGCTAACCCGCTGGCGCCTGGATTGCTCCCCGCGCCAGCGGCTGTTGCCGCCGTGAAAATCGGTCTTACAATGTTCTTGCGACTTCCTGCACCTCGAATACTTCCAGTTGATCGCCTTCTTTGATGTCGTTGAAGTTTTTCAATGACAATCCGCATTCAAAACCGGCTTTCACTTCCTTCACGTCATCTTTAAAGCGCTTGAGCGAATCAAGCTCGCCGGTCCAGATTATCACATTATCGCGCAACAACCGCACCGACGAACCGCGTCTGACGAGGCCTTCGAGTACGTAGCAACCGGCAATCGAGCCAACCTTGCTGACGGTAAAGACTTGACGAATTTCGACCAGACCGAGCACCTGTTCGCGCTTTTCCGGGGACAGCATGCCCGACATCGCCGCCTTGATTTCATCTACTGCATCGTAAATGATGTTGTAGTAACGAATATCGACGCCGTTGGCTTCCGCCAGCTTGCGTGCGGACGCATCTGCCCTGGTGTTGAAGCCGATGATGACCGCTTTCGACGCGACCGCCAGATTGACGTCCGACTCGCTGATGCCGCCGACCGCCGCATGCACCACCTGCACCCGCACTTCGCTGGTAGACAGTTTTTGCATTGAGTGCACCAGCGCTTCTTGCGAACCCTGCACGTCGGTCTTGATGATCATCGGCAGATTCTTGACTTCGCCTTCGGCCATTTGCTCGAACATGTTTTCCAGCTTGGCGGCCTGCTGCTTCGCCAGCTTGACGTCGCGGAACTTGCCTTGACGGAACAAGCCGATTTCACGCGCCTTGCGTTCGTCAGCCATCACAACCACTTCTTCGCCAGCCGCAGGAACTTCTGTCAAGCCCTGGACTTCAACCGGTATCGATGGACCTGCTTCGGTAATGCTCTTTCCATTCTCATCCAGCATCGCCCGTACGCGGCCATAAGCGGAACCGGCCAGCACCACATCGCCACGCTTCAGCGTGCCTGACTGAACCAGGATAGTCGCTACCGGGCCACGGCCCTTGTCAAGCCTGGCTTCAATTACCAAGCCGCGAGCCGGCGCCGCAATCGCAGCCTTCAGCTCCAGCACTTCAGCTTGCAGCAATACGTTTTCAAGCAGGGCGTCAATGCCTTCGCCGGTCTTGGCAGACACCGGGATGAAGGGCGACTCGCCGCCGTATTCTTCCGGCACTACCTGTTCAGCCACCAGCTCCTGCTTGACGCGGTCAAGGTTCGCGCCCGGCTTGTCTATCTTGTTGATGGCGACCACCAGCGGCACGCCCGCTGCTTTCGCGTGGGCGATTGCCTCCTTGGTTTGCGGCATCACGCCATCGTCGGCCGCCACCACCAGGATAACGATGTCGGTTGCCTTGGCGCCGCGGGCACGCATGGCGGTAAACGCTTCGTGGCCCGGCGTATCGAGGAAGGTCAGCATGCCGCGTGCGGTCTCGACGTGGTAGGCGCCGATATGCTGGG
>PKWO01000436.1 GCA_003132085.1 Oxalobacteraceae bacterium
CCAAGCGCATCTTGTCGGTGGCTGTATACAACCACTACAAGCGGCTCAAGCATCTCGGCAAGAAGGACGATGTCGAATTGGCGAAAAGTAATATTTTGCTGGTTGGCCCGACTGGTTCCGGCAAGACTTTGTTGGCGCAGACACTGGCGCGCATGTTGAATGTCCCATTTGTGATCGCCGATGCCACAACATTGACCGNNACAAAATTTCGCGCAAGTCCGATAACCCGTCGATTACCCGCGACGTGTCGGGCGAAGGCGTGCAGCAAGCATTGCTGAAATTGATTGAAGGCACGATGGCTTCGGTACCGCCACAGGGCGGCCGCAAGCATCCTAACCAGGACTTTGTGCAGATCGACACCACCAATATCATGTTCATCTGCGGTGGCGCATTCGACGGCTTGGCCAAGATCATTTCCAACCGCTCCGAGAAAAGCGGCATTGGTTTCTCTGCCAGCGTCAAGAGCAGCAAGGAACGCAATGCCAGCGAGGTATTGCTCGATGCCGAACCAGAGGATTTGATCAAATTCGGCTTGATTCCAGAACTGGTCGGCCGTCTTCCGGTGGTCGCCACCTTGAGCGAGTTGAATGAAGAGGCGTTGATCCAGATCCTGCTGGAACCGAAAAATGCATTGATCAAGCAATATTCGAAATTGTTGGAGATGGAAGGGGCGGAATTGGAAGTACGCCCGGCCGCCTTGCACGCAATTGCGAAAAAGGCGCTGGCCCGCAAAACCGGTGCACGCGGTTTACGTTCGATTCTTGAGCATGCGCTGCTGGACGTGATGTATGAATTACCGAACCAACAAAATGTTGCAAAGGTCGTTATCGACGAAAATTCGATCACGAATGGCGGAAAACCATTGTTGATTTACCATGATCAACCCAAAGTATCGGGTGCAAAGCAATAAAAAGACGGTTTCGACGCATAAAAGCGGGTTTCCAACCCGCGTTTTACGCAAAAGCAGTACAATTTAAATCAACAAGAATCACTCAGGCTTCCATCGTAAAGCCACCCGAGGGCGACTTCGCGTGTGGCTTTTTTTATTGGAAATTTGGTTTGCATGCTGCATATGTTCGCGACAAGGTCGCGTAATTTATGCAACGTATAAGTTAAATAGTCGAGTGAATTTTGTTGCTGTCCGGGCTTGTGTTTTTGCTCCTCGTGCCAACATCATTAACAAGTTCTCCGATAAGGCTCGCCATGACGACTTCAACAACCACTAAAACCATCCAAACGCCGCTATTGCCATTGTCTAAACACATGCAACTGCCGTTATTGCCATTGCGCGACGTTGTCGTATTTCCGCATATGGTTATACCGCTGTTTGTCGGCCGTCCCAAATCCATCAAGGCGTTGGAAGCTGCGATGGAACAGGGCAAGAGCATTATGCTGGCGGCACAAAAAGCGGCTGCCAAGGATGAGCCGTCTGCCGACGATATTTACGAGATCGGCTGCGTCGCCAATATTTTGCAGATGTTGAAGCTGCCTGACGGCACCGTCAAGGTGCTGGTGGAAGGAGCTCAACGTGCGCGCATTCATCATATTAGCGAACTCGAAACGCATTTCGTCGCCGACCTCACGCCGGTTGAGTCCGAACCCGGCGACGAGTCCGAAGTGGAAGCGATGCGCCGCGCGATTGTTCAGCAATTTGATCAATACGTAAAGCTCAACAAGAAAATCCCGCCGGAGATCCTGACATCGTTGGCCGGCATCGACGATGCCGGCCGTCTGGCCGACACGATTGCCGCTCATCTGCCGCTGAAATTGGAGCAAAAGCAGGTGATACTGGAAATATTCAATGTCGCCAAGCGGCATGAGCATTTGCTCGGCCAGCTTGAGGGCGAACTTGATATTTTGCAGGTCGAAAAACGTATTCGCGGACGCGTCAAGCGCCAGATGGAAAAATCGCAGCGCGAATACTATTTGAACGAGCAGGTCAAAGCGATACAGAAAGAGTTGGGGGAAGGCGAAGAAGGCGCCGATATCGAGGAGCTCGAGAAAAAAATCATCGCCGCCAAGATGCCGAAAGAAGCGCGCGACAAGGCCCAGAGCGAACTGAAAAAGCTCAAGCTGATGTCGCCGATGTCGGCTGAAGCAACGGTGGTGCGCAACTACATCGATACCTTGCTTGGCCTGCCGTGGAGAAAAAAGTCCAAGGTCAATAACGATCTGACCAATGCCGAAAAGGTGTTGGAAGACGACCACTACGGTTTGGACAAGGTCAAGGAACGCATCCTGGAATATCTCGCCGTGCAACAGCGGGTCGACAAATTGAAGGCGCCCATATTGTGTTTCGTCGGTCCTCCGGGGGTCGGCAAGACTTCGCTCGGGCAATCGATTGCGCGCGCCACGAATCGCAAATTCGTGCGTATGGCTTTGGGCGGCGTGCGCGACGAAGCGGAAATTCGCGGTCATCGGCGTACCTACATCGGTTCCATGCCCGGCAAGATATTGCAAAGCCTGGCCAAGGCCGGGGTTCGCAATCCGTTGTTCCTGCTGGACGAAATCGACAAATTGGGGATGGATTTCCGTGGCGATCCGTCATCGGCGTTGCTGGAGGTGCTTGACCCCGAGCAGAACCATACGTTCTCCGATCATTACATCGAAGTCGACTTCGACTTGTCGGATGTGATGTTCGTCGCCACGTCCAATTCGTACAATATTCCGCCGG
>PKWO01000498.1 GCA_003132085.1 Oxalobacteraceae bacterium
GTTTGACTTTGTTTTTGTCGACCAGGCCGGCTTTCAAAAACTGCTCTTGCAAAGAGACCATATGTGCTGCTCCGTATATAGGGTTCGCCGGACCAGGCAGCGGCGCCGGTCAGTGGAAAGACAATAGCATAACAAAAATGTCGACTCCGCAGACCCGCGAGCGTGGCCCTGGGAAGTGAACGACTACCATGCCGGCGGCTTACTTACCCAGTAGCGCCAGAGTATAGTTCCATTCGGTAGCCCAAGCGTGCAAAAAATCATGCACATTAAAAGCTCTTTTTAGATGTGGCATTGGCACTCGATACACGTCATTTAATCCCAACGCCAACGTGATCGGATTCCACACTGCTTTGTTTTTTGCCCTTTTAGCGCTGCCTTTCACCCTTGCTCCATCATCGCCGAATATGCCGCCGCCACTGCCAAGCGCCTGTTCCAAGTCAATTTTTACCAGACCGGAAAATGCCATCAACACCTGCTCTTTGTTGATGCCGATCTGCGATTCCTGTGCGGTCTCGATGCTGACTGGTTCGGATTCGGGTTCGGATTCGAGCTGCGCCTCGCGTTTGAGTTTGCTTGCCAGGCGCTCCAGATCCTTCTTCAGAAAACGTAACTCATGTAAAGCCCTTCGAAAGCCTGGCGGCTTTAGTTGCGTCACTATTCTATAGACGTCTTTCGTGATCGTAATGAGCACATCTTCGCTTCCGGCCGCAAGTCGTCGGGTGTCGCCTTCGAAAAAAATCGGCGCCGGGTAACCACCGTTCGCGTCACCGAACAGCGCCGGATAGTCAGCGTCATAGTCGAGCCAAACGTAGGGGATCAAGCCATTCTCTATCATGCGCGCCAATGTCCACGACGTGCCGGTTTGCTGCGCAAGCCAGTGGCAAGCCTGCGCTGTCGTCGCCCGAAAAGGCAGTTCGGTGAGCGTCATTTTCTTCTTCTTTCACCTGCCAAAATTAGATTACTGGGATGACGTTGCGCATTTAAGAAATGCGAGATTCCACATCAGAGACCGTGCAAAGATCACTTGCCTCTTTCTTGGTGCCAATATTCGCATTTTTCTGAGCGGCCGCCAGCTCTTTAGCCAGGACCTGTTGCCACTGCGCTTCTGTCAGCCCATGGCTGCCATCGCAGTAATCGCGACGACCACAACCGCATCGACCGATATCCTCGGAATTTTTCTGAACTCGCATTTACTATCCCAATGAAGAAGCCAGTGATTATGCCTCAACGCAAGCCCTCCAGCGTGGCGGCCTACCGCTAGCGAGTTTTTCCGGTAGCGGGTGGCCGGAATGGGCTCGCAGCCACGCGATTTTCTGCGCGTAGCGCGTGAGGGTGTTGCATCATCTCGGCCGTTCTATTATTTCGCGAGCAATTCTGTCTTGCCGATCGTAAAAATCTCTGGTCCCAATGTCACCATTGTTATGCTGCCTAGACGGGATCAAGTGTTCCACCTCGAGTTTTAGCTCGTCATCCATTTCAACGTCTTCGTCACTTCCCCAACTGATATTCATGGACCCTCCAGATATTGATCGTTCATGATCTCACCCGCGATAGCGATACGCAAATCATCACACAAATTGCGTCTACGCTGCAATCGCAAGTCCGATAATTTTTCTGCTAAGAATTTTTCTCGACCGCAATTTTATTCTTGATGTTGCAATTGTCTTTCAAGAACGCCAAGGCATCGTTGTACTTCGTGCCGGATTCGTCCATCAGCCGCTCTTGCGCTTCGGGGAAAAATTCGCCTTCCCACCACGCCAGCAAGTCCTGTTTGATCTCAATGGGAGCGGATGCCTTGATCAGTGCGGGGACGACGACGCGATCGAAACCCTTTTCACGCACTCGCCTTATCATTGCTTTCGCTTCGATATCGGAGATGGTTGTTTTCGGCTTGACGCCTGCCGCCAGGCACATGAATAGGGTTTGCCGGGAGTAAATATCTTCTTTGCCTTTGGTAAGCTGAAGCCATTCCTTGGATACAAATGCGTCGAATTGATCGACATCGCCCAAATCGCTTTCACGAAAGAAGTAACGTGATTTAAACTCATTGAGCACCTCATCCAGCGCGACAGTGGCATCCAAAAGGAGTCGCAGGTCGTGGTATTCAATTTCACGCTTGATCCCATTGATGATCGCATGGTGTTCTTGCGGGACATCGCTCAGCATGGATTTGGGAATTTTGACCTTCCCGGCAGCCAAAGCCTTGGCTCTGAGCGTCTCGATAATTTTCCTGAACTCATAAGGAGTCGGACACTTCCCCTCCTTGCCGCAGAGCCGCATCAGCAATGCGGTACGGGTCACCATTTCGGCGGAGACATAATCGAGTTCCGAAAGCGGGACAGTCATGTCTTTTGCAAACCAGCGTGCTGCGGCGATGCTGGCCATATTTTCTTGACGTCGCTTCAATTCCTTTCGATAGGCGGCGATTGTCATTGGCTTCGCAAGCGTGCGCTCATCCTGGAATTCCTTGAGAGCTTGTGCGTTTGAACCAAGGAAAACCGGCAATTCCGGCATTGCATGAAGTTTTTTCAGCATCTCGTTGCCACCGCGCGAATGGGACAGGAAGCTATTGTCGCGCAGCGATTCTGCAGCGTGAGCAAGGTTATCCGTGTACAGATCTTCAAGATAAAGGCTTACCAGGTTGACGATGCGCTTGCGTGCATTGTCGAGATCCGTGTAGAGGTGACTTGTCCCAAAATGTTGAGCGACCTGCACCGACCCTTTAGCCCCATCCTGAATGATCATCTCGCATTTGATCGGATCGATCAACCGATTTTGCATGCCGTAGCAAAGCGCCTTCTCAAAGAAGGGGCGTTTATCAACTGTGGCGACACTGCGGTTTCCGTCGGACATGGCGTGCGTCAAAAAATGGTGTGGTTGAGGCGTTGCAAATTGAGACGATCGCGCAGCAATATCTGCCGCACGTTCATGCCGTTACAGCGCCGACTCCTCGCCTGCCGCAAGGGTGCCGGTCTGATTGTTGCGATTCGCATCGGGCTGCCGAAGCACTTCTTCGTGCAACAATTCCAGCGCTTCTTCCCGCATCCCATCCATTTCTTGCTGCTCTCGCAATTCTTGCTCGGCTTCCAGGCGCAAACGCTTTTTCACACGACTTTTTAGCTCGGGCCAGATCTGTTCAAACATGTCCGGGTGTTCGTATTTCAATAACCAGGTCAATTCCTTCCAATCGCGATCGCTCACCTCATGCCGCTCAACTTCTTGACCTTCTTCCTCATGGTTGATATTGAAGGTGTCGAATTTCATGAAATGGGTGACTTCATGGTCACGGTCGGACAAATAGTCGACCAAGGCTTCGCAACCCCCATCAACTTCACCGATCGCCTTGATGAAATCAGCCGTTTGCGTTTCGTCGCGAAAGACAATGGAATTGATCATGCCGCGCAGACGCGAACGTGTCTTGTCGTCATAATTCTTTTCAATAATCACCGCACGGGCAAACTGTTCAGGCGTGATGAGCAAATTAATGACGGACTCTTTCGATGAGTCGAATTCCCGTATCACGGCCAGCAAATCCATCGGCGGCAAATCCTCGAGCACAGCGACCAGCGCGTGATCGCCGTCCGATTCAGCCAGAGCGACCAGGGCAAATTCCGCACCGGCGATATCGCCGGCTTTGATCAAGCTTGCTGCCTTAACTATTAATGAATTTGACATTGTCATTTAACCTAGAGTGGGATAGGGGAAATACTTAATCGCGACGATCAAAACCTTGCTCGGCCAGCCAGTCTGCTCCTGCTACTTCAAGATCCCGGTCATCGCCATCATGATGTTCGTTGTGTTCGTTATGATCCACGTCATCGTCGCGCTCACTAACGGTGTCGTCCGCGTCGTCCGCTTCGTCGGCGTCGTCCACACTATTGTGGAGACCGGCAAATTTTGACGAATGCATACCGTGCAGATATTCGAGACAAATGACCGTTAGCATGAAGCGTTCACCGCCGCGCTCCATCAACGCAACGGCGACAAGTTTTTCGGCCCACGCATCAAAACGGACCGCTTGCACGAGATCATCCCATGACGGAAATTCTTCCGGCTCGAGAAACGACAGCATGACCATCGCATGCGGATCGGTAACGGTGACACCCGTATGAAAAGCAGAGACCACCATTTCTGGCGCATAGTCGATCATTGGCATCAATAATGCAAATTGCTGACGCTTTTCTTTCAGGCGCACAGCAAAGACATTCTTGCCTTCAGAGTCGGTTTGCATGTCTTCGAGCTCTGCCCGATAGGCCTTGTTCAGGTCTTCAAAATAGGTTGAGAGATTCAATGGATTACTTTGCTCAGCACTTTGCTCATGTATGTCTTCCAGATGCCTTCTGCGGTTTCAAGGGGATTTTCCAACAAACTGCGGCGGCGATTTTCATCGTAGGCTTGGCGCTGAATGGGATCGGACAATAGATCGTAAGCTTCCTGAATCTCGCGAAATTTAACAGCGGCATCCGGAGACGGGTTTTTGTCCGGATGCAGTGCCGACGCTTTCTTGCGATAGGCGTTTTTTACGGTGATTGCCGACGCATCTACTTCGATGCCGAGTGCCGCGTAATAATCCTTCATGCGTTCTTCGAGGTGATATTGCGTTGACTGTGTTGGCGTTTTGCCCATATCAACGTCAGGACTATTGACCAATGGCGCCTGATGAATGGGGTGCGGAAGCATACACTATTTACCCGGCGAAGTCGATGTTCGATTGAAATAGAGTGAATTTGATATGTTTGATGTGTCAATGGAAGTGCCTGGCATCATCCGGCGCCCCGACGAACTGATCCTGAGTGGCGCCGCCCGCGACCTCTCAGGATTCAGCCCCGCCGGCACAACAACGGAGTAAACTGTGCGCCATATATCCTTCGCAACCTGCGATTCGAGCACACTTGTGAGTGACGTCATGCCTGAAACATCTATTCCACTATTTACCGATCTACATCTAAGCGAGCCACTGCTGCGCGTGGTGAAAGAACTCGGCTATGAATCTCCATCGCCGATTCAAGCTGCCACCATTCCCCTCTTGCTGGCCAATCGCGACGTGCTCGGTCAGGCGCAAACCGGCACCGGCAAAACGGCTGCCTTTGCGTTTCCGGTTCTTTCCCGTATCGACATCAAACAAAGCGCACCGCAAGCCCTGGTGTTGACGCCGACGCGCGAACTGGCTATCCAGGTAGCGGAAGCATTTCAACGCTATGCCACCCATATCCCCGGATTCCATGTGCTGCCGATTTATGGCGGTCAGAGTTATGGTTCGCAGTTGAGTGCATTGCGCCGCGGCGTGCATGTGGTCGTCGGCACGCCCGGGCGGGTGATTGACCACCTGGAAAAGAACTCGCTGGACCTGTCGCAGGTCAAAACGCTGGTGCTCGATGAGGCGGATGAAATGCTGCGGATGGGTTTTATCGATGACGTGGAAACCATCCTGCAAAAGACGCCGAAAACTCGCCAGACCGCCCTGTTTTCCGCGACGATGCCTTCCGCCATCAAGCGTATTGCACAAACCTATTTACGCAATCCCGCCGAAGTCACGATTGCAGCCAAAACCGGCACGGCCGACAATATTCGCCAACGCTATTGGTTGGTAAGCGGCATGCACAAACTCGATGCGCTGACGCGCATACTGGAAGCCGAGACCTTCGACGGCATGATCATCTTCTCGCGCACGAAATTGGGCACCGAGGAATTGGCGGGTAAATTGCAGGCGCGTGGATTCTCTGTTGCGGCGATCAACGGCGATATTGTGCAGCAACAGCGCGAACGCACCATTCAGCAGTTGAAAGACGGCAAGATCGATATTCTGG
>PKWO01000301.1 GCA_003132085.1 Oxalobacteraceae bacterium
TGGAGGTGTTGTAAGCAATGGTTTGCATGGTACCCGGGGCATTGCCGGCCAAGCCGGCAATTGACGCCACATTGACGATCCGGCCGTATTCGCGTGGAATCATCGATTGTTTTCCGACCGCCTGCGACAGCAGAAAAATACTGCGGATATTCAGGTTCATCACCTTATCCCACGCTTCTACCGGATGATCTTCGGCCGGTGCGCCCCACGTTGCACCGGCGTTATTGATCAGGATATCGATATGTCCCAAACGCTTCAGCGTTTCCGCCACCAGCGGCCCGACCGCCGCTTCCTGAGACAAGTCGGCCGCAATGGCGCTGGCCGAGATGCCGCGCTTTTTCAGATGGGCGACAGCCTCGTCCAGATCAGACTGCTTGCGCGAAGTGAGCACGATTTTCGCCCCCTGCTCGCCCAACGCTTCGGCGATCTGCAATCCCAGGCCGCGCGAGCCGCCGGTGACCAGCGCGGTCTTGCCGGTCAGATCAAAAAGTTGTTGTGTCGTATGCATCGTGTCTCCTTGTGATATCAATCGATTGATTTTTAAGATTTTTATAGTCAAAAAATTCACTGCGGCGAAGGCTTAAAACCATGCGTCCTGCATGTCCAGGGTAGTAGTATCGATACTGTCGAGCAAATCGAGTTGCTGCTGCACCTTCGGCAATTCCCAGCGGAAGAAATAACGGCAAGCCTGCAATTTTCCGCGATAAAAATCCGCATCCTGCCCATCTTTCCCGACTGCGAGCAATGCTTGTTCCAACCAGATCCATGCGACCACCGTATGTCCGAACGCCTCCAGATAGAGCGAGGCGTTGGCGAGTGTCTTATTCATGTCGCCAGCCGCATACAGCATCCGGGTCACCGCTGCGATGCGTTGCAATCCGGTTGCCAGCGCTCCCGCATAGCCGGCCAGTTCCGGTACCGTCGCCGCCTTGCCGATCGTCTTTTGCACTTCTGCGGCAAGTGCGTTGAATAAAGCCCCATCCAGCATCGACACTTTGCGGCCAAGCAGGTCCAGACCCTGAATGCCATGTGTGCCTTCATGGATGGGATTGAGGCGGTTATCACGATAGAACTGTTCAACATTGTATTCGCGCGTGTAGCCGTAGCCCCCATGCACCTGGATCGCCAGGCTGTTGGCTTCGAGGCACCATTGCGAGGGCCAGGATTTGGCAATCGGCGTCAGGATGTCGAGCAACATGGTTGCATGCTTGCGCGCCGCGTCCGATGCAGCCGTTTTTTCTTCGTCCACCAGGCGAGAGCAATACATGATCAACGCCAGGCCGCCCTCGACATACGCTTTTTGCGCCAACAGCATGCGTTTGACATCGGTATGCGCGATAATCGGAATCTGCGGCTGGGACGGGTCTTTGGCCTGCGGGTGACGCCCCTGCGGACGTTCGCGCGCATACTGCAACGCATGCAGATAGCCGGTATAACCGAGCATCACTGCACCGAGGCCGACGCCGATGCGCGCCTCGTTCATCATGTGGAACATGTAGCCCAGCCCGCGATGCGGCTCGCCCACCAGATAACCGATGGCGCCCGCCTTGCCTTGGGGCTTGAACTTGCCCTCGCCGAAATTCAACAAGCAGTTGGTGGTGCCGCGATGTCCCATCTTGTGGTTCAGGCCCGCCAGCACCACATCGTTGCGTTCGCCGAGCGAACCATCGGCATTCACCAGTTTTTTCGGGACGATAAAGAGCGAAATGCCTTTCACGCCGGGAATCAGTTTGCCGTCCGGCCCCGGGATCTTGGCCAGCACCAAATGAATGATGTTTTCCGACAACTCATGCTCGCCGGCGGAAATCCACATCTTGTTGCCGGTCAGGCGATAGCTGCCGTCTTCCTGCAATTGAGCACGCGTCGCGATGTCGGACAGGCTAGAACCGGCCTGCGGCTCGGACAGGCACATGGTGCCGAAGAAACGTCCAGTCATCATCGGCTTGACGAAGGTGTCTATCTGCTGCGGCGTTCCGCATTTGAGCAACGTATTGGCATTGCCGATCGTCAGGAACGTATACGACGACGTGCCGATATTGGCTCCGGTAAAATAGGCCGATGCGGCTTTCTCTACCACTGAAGGCAACTGCATGCCGCCCAGTTCGTAATCTTGCCCTGCTGCCATCAGCCCCGCTTCACAAAATGCGCTCAGCGCGACGTTGACTTCCGGGATGATATGGACGGTTTCACCGTCAAAATGCGGCTCCTGCTGGTCGTTCTTCTTGTTGTGAGGCGCAAACAGATCGTTGGCTATCTGTTGCGCGATATCCAGTGTGGCGGTGAAGGTTTCGCGCGTGTGATCGGCGAAACGCTCGCGTTGCGTCAGCGACTCGACATCCAACCATTCGTACAGCAGGAAATCGAGGTCGCGGCGGGAGATGATTTTCGATTGCATGGTTATCCTGCAAAGGTGGTTTCGTCGACAGTGCCGGGGCAACGTGTTTCACGGTTGAGTGCTTGCCTCAAGCGCGAAACACGTGCATAAGTCAGACCATCAGACCATCAGACCACTTCAAATAAGCCCGCCGCGCCCTGCCCGCCACCGATACACATGGTCACGACCACATACTTGACGCCACGGCGTTTGCCTTCGATCAATGCATGCCCGGTCAGGCGCGCACCGGAGACACCGTAAGGGTGCCCGACCGCAATCGCGCCGCCATCAACATTCAGGCGATCCATCGGAATACCCAGCTTGTCCGCGCAATACAGCACCTGCACAGCGAACGCTTCATTCAATTCCCATAAGCCGATGTCTTCCACTTTCAAGCCTGCTTTTTTCAGCAATTTAGGGATCGCGAACACCGGCCCAATACCCATTTCATCGGGTTCGCAGCCGGCTACCGCAAAACCGCGAAAAATTCCCAGCGGCGTCAACCCCTTCGCTTCGGCTACCTTGCTGTTCATGACGATGGCCACCGACGCACCGTCCGAAAATTGGCTCGCATTGCCGGCAGAAATCACCCCGCCCGGCATCGCGGAACGGATCTTCGATACCGCCTCCAGCGTCGTATCGGCGCGTATGCCCTCGTCGGCGGAAATGGTGACTTCCTGTGTATAAAGCTTGCCGCTGGCCTTGTCGGCCACGCCCATGATGGTAGTCATCGGCACAATCTCGTCATTGAACTTGCCTGCAGCTTGGCCTGCCGCCGCACGCAACTGGCTTTGCACGCCGTATTCGTCTTGCCGTTCGCGCGAAATGCCGTAGCGCTTGGCTACCACCTCGGCGGTTTGCAGCATCGGCCAATATACTTCCGGCTTATGCTCTTTCAGCCAGGTTTCAACGATCATGTGGTGGTTAGCTTCTTGCTGTACGCAAGAAATCGATTCCACTCCGCCCGCCGCAAAGATGTCGCCTTCGCCGGCAATCACGCGCTGCGCGGCCAGCGCAATGGTTTGCAGTCCGGACGAACAAAATCGATTGATCGTCATCCCTGCGGTTGTCACGGGACAACCGGCACGCAAAGCGATCT
This sequence comes from Oxalobacteraceae bacterium, assembly GCA_003132085.1. GTDB lineage: Bacteria > Pseudomonadota > Gammaproteobacteria > Burkholderiales > Burkholderiaceae_D > PKWO01. Next base: position 3,474 of record PKWO01000301.1, read on the forward strand.
GGCGCGCAATATTGCTGCCGGTCGCGCCTTCCGGCGTCGCACATCCGATGAGCACATCTTCGACTTCGCCGAATTCAATTCCCGCCCGGGTGATCGCGGCATTGAGCACATGCCCGCCCATCGTGGCGCCATGCGTCATATTGAAAGCGCCCTTCCAGGACTTGGCGAGGCCGGTGCGAGCGGTCGATACGATGACGGCGTCGGTCATGTGAGTCTCCTTTTATGCGTTATGTTCGTTATTCGATAGTGTAGTGCGCAGCCGCATCGGCGGGTACGAAATTCGCCCGTGGCTCCACTCCCATGGCGGGCGATTTGCCCAGCGAAATATGAGCATATCATAATTTTAGTACGATCGTTCGCAAATATTTCAGTGTCCGTTTCTACTGCAACGCAACAGATTTCGCCAGCGAAATCAGCCGATGCGCGCTGTAAGTTCCGGTAAGTTTCAAGCAAGTATTGCGTAAGTTTCGCGTCGCAGACTGCCCTGTGCAAGCAGCGGCCCAAGTCATATAACCCACCTTAAAAACAATTGCTGGAATTAGCCGGAGACAAGCATGACCATAGCACCTACAGTTGCTCGCGGCATGACGCACGAGGAACGAAAGGTCATTTTCGCCTCGTCGCTCGGCACCGTTTTTGAATGGTACGATTTCTACCTATATCTCGCGCTGACCCAAATTATCGCCAAACAATTCTTTTCGGGCACAGACCCCAACACGGCCAATATTTTTACCCTGTTGGCATTCGCCGCCGGTTTCATCGTGCGCCCGTTCGGGGCGATGGTATTTGGTCGCCTGGGCGACATGATAGGTCGAAAATATACCTTTCTAGTGACTATCGTCATAATGGGTAGTTCCACCTTTCTTGTCGGCATTCTTCCAAATTACCAGATGATAGGGATCGCCGCGCCGATCACCCTGGTCACCCTGCGCATCCTGCAAGGCCTGGCCATGGGCGGCGAGTACGGCGGCGCGGCCATCTATGTGGCCGAGCATGCGCCCAACGACAAACGCGGCCTATTTACTTCATGGATACAAACTACTGCGACCATGGGCCTATTCCTGTCGCTGATCGTGATCCAAGTGACCCGCATGGCCACCGGCGAGGCGGCGTTTGCCGCCAACGGCTGGCGCATTCCGTTCCTGATATCGATCTTCCTGCTGATGGTGTCCGCATGGATCCGCCTGACAATGAGTGAGTCCCCGGCTTTCGCCAAGATGAAAGCGGCCGGCAAGACGTCCAAAGCGCCGTTGATGGAATCCTTCGGACAATGGAAAAACCTGAAAATCGTCATTCTTGCGTTGCTGGGCTTGACTGCCGGTCAAGCAGTGGTCTGGTATACCGGCCAGTTCTATGCGCTGCTTTTCTTGTCCCAAATTCTTAAAGTCGACAGTCAGACCGCCAACTTCCTGGTTGCCGCTTCGCTGCTGTTAGGCATGCCGTTCTTCATCGTATTCGGCTGGCTCTCCGACAAGATCGGCCGCAAAATGCTCATCATGGCGGGATGCCTGATCGCCGGGCTTACGTATTTTCCGATTTTCGGCGGCCTGACGCATTACGCTAATCCGGCGCTGGAAACCGCGCTGAACAATTCGCCCGTCGTGGTCACCGCCGACCCCGGCCGTTGCCAGTTCCTATTCAATCCGACCGGCACCAAGACGTTCACCAGTTCGTGCGACATCGCCCGGACCGTGCTGTCCAACGCATCGGTCGGCTACACCAGCATGGATGGACCTGCAGGCGCCATCGCGTCAATCAAGATTGGCGATAAGGTCATTCAAGGCTACGATGCCACCGACCTTTCGAAAGAAGAAGCCGACGCCAAGGGCAAGACGTTCAAGAAGGAATTGGGTGTTGCGATCAAGGCTGCAGGATACCCGACCAAAGCGGACCCGGACCGGATCAATTACCCGATGGTGGTATTGCTGCTGACGATTCTGGTGATTTATGTGACGATGGTGTACGGCCCTATCGCCGCAATGCTGGTTGAAATGTTCCCGACCCGAATCCGCTACACGTCGATGTCGCTTCCGTACCACATCGGCAACGGGTGGTTTGGCGGGTTGCTGCCTGCAGTTGTATTTGCATTGTCGTCGTACAAGGGCGATATTTATTTCGGCTTGTCGTATCCAATAGCAGTAGCAGGCATGACTTTTGTGATCGGCATGCTGTTTGTCAAGGAAACCAAGGATAACGACATCTACGCGACCGAGCGCTAAACCAAACGAGTCGTAGTCCGTCTGCGCGCATATATGTAAGATTTCATTCGAAATAGTGTATTTTTTGATATTTTGCACTGTCAAAATGGTGCAAGATTTGGTATTGTCGCCGTGCAAATACATCGTTTATTCATGCCACCTCCTCCACACTGCAGCAATATCAGAATTCTTTTTTTATGAAAAAACCCGTCAGACTCGGCACTCCGCTTTCACCTTCCGCAACCAAAGTCATGCTGCTCGGCTCCGGCGAACTTGGCAAAGAGGTCATCATTTCACTGCAACGCCTGGGAGTCGAAGTCATCGCCGTTGACCGCTATGCCGATGCACCCGGTCACCAGGTTGCCCATCGCGCCCATGTGATCAACATGACTGACGGCGCCGCATTGGCCGCCCTTATCGCGTTGGAAAAACCCGATTTAGTGGTGCCGGAAATTGAGGCGATTGCCACCTCTACCCTGGTTGAACTGGAAAAAGCCGGCAAGGTCACCGTCATTCCCACGGCCCGCGCCGCCTGGTTGACGATGAATCGGGAAGGCATCCGCCGCCTTGCGGCCGAAGAGCTTGGTTTGCCGACCTCGCCGTATCGGTTTGCCGATAATCTGGAACAACTGCAAGCCGCCTGCGAAGAGATAGGTTTCCCATGCATTATCAAGCCGGTCATGTCTTCGTCGGGCAAGGGGCAATCCAAAATCGATAGTCGGCATGAAGTGGAAGCCGCCTGGAACTATGCCGCAACCGGAGGTCGGGTCGATGCCGGGCGCGTGATTGTCGAAGGATTCATCGACTTTGAATATGAAATTACGCAATTGACCGTGCGCGCACTCGATCAACACGGAACGCCTGCCACGCATTTCTGCGAACCAATCGGTCATGTGCAAGTGAAAGGCGACTATATCGAGTCGTGGCAGCCGCATCCGATGCATCCGGCTGCATTGGCCCGCGCGCGCGAGATCGCCCAAAAAGTCACCGACAATCTCGGCGGCCTCGGTTTGTTCGGCGTCGAATTGTTCGTCAAGAACGACATGGTATGGTTCTCGGAAGTCAGCCCGCGCCCGCATGACACCGGCATGGTCACCATGTGCAGCCAGGTGCAAAGCGAATTCGAATTGCACGCCAAGGCTATCCTGGGTTTGCCGATCGATGTCACGCTCAGAAGCCCGGGAGCTTCGGCGGTGATATACGGTCAACACGATGCCAAAGCGATCGCCTTTGAGGGAGTAGCGGACGCCTTGCGCGTGCCGGGAGCCGATATCCGCCTGTTTGGCAAGCCGGAGTCGTTCGCGCGGCGTCGAATGGGCGTTGCTCTCGCCACCGCACATGATGTGGATACCGCGCGCAAGCGCGCCAAGGAAGCCGCCTCCAAGGTCAAGCCGGTCGTTATTTCCGAATAATAAAACTCAAGTTCCTCGATACCAGGCACCAGGGACATCGTAACCGGCGACGATATCTTTCGAATTTGGTCGCTACGTTCTATGCAACTTTATTTGTGACTATTCAGCCGGACTAACACAGCGAATGAATAGGCGCGCATAACTCTCTGTTATCTGCCGCTCTTGAACAAATCGATAACCTTCTGCCGTTCCTGCTCAAGGCTTGACGGCGCATTGCCCGGGTTGGCGGCCGGCCCCGGAGCACCCAGTGGCGGATTTTCATTATCAGTACCAACCGGGGCGGGCGCGTCATCCATGCCCAGCGTTTTGACCGCCCCGCCCGCGGCAAATTCACCGTACATCCACTCGCCCTCATTCTGTACCACGCCGTCCGGCACCGCGCGTTGGAAAATCGGCTTGCCCTGCAATGCGGTGCGCATGTAATCGATCCACGCGGGCAGCGCCAGCGTTGCGCCGAATTCGCGGCTACCCAGCGATTTCGGATCGTCGTAGCCCATCCATGAGACCGCCACTAGATTGCCGCTATAACCGGCAAACCAGCCGTCAACCGCCCCATTGGTAGTGCCGGTCTTGCCGGCGAGGTCGGGGCGCCCCAGTTTCTGGGTAGCCATTGCGCCGGTGCCGGTGCGCACCACCTGCCGCAGCATGCTATCCATGACGAACGCATTGCGCGGATCGATTACGCGTTCGCTTTCCTGCCCGGCATGCGTTGGCTTTGCCTCGGAAAACACGGTGCCGTGAACATCCATCACCGTTTGGATCATGTACGGCGGTATCTGATAACCGCCATTGGCAAACACTGCGTAAGCCCCGGCCATTTGCAGCGGCGTCACCGAGCCGGTACCCAACACCATAGTCAGGTTGACCGGCTGCTTGGCGGGGTCGAAACCGAAACGGCTAACGTAAAGCTGCGCGTATTGCGGCGTGATGGCGCGCAAAATGCGAATCGAAGGCACGTTTTTCGATTTCGCCAGCGCATAACGCATCGTGATCGGGGCATTATCGAAGCCATCGTCATTTTTCGGCTCCCATAACGGGCCGCCGCTTTCTGCCGTGGTAACTGTCAGCGGCACATCGTTAATCAAGGTCGCCGGTGAAAATCCCTTTTCCAAAGCCGCCGAATAAATGAACGGTTTGAATGACGAACCGGGCTGGCGCCATGCCTGGCTCACGTGATCGAACTTGGTTATATTGAAATCAAAACCGCCGACCAATGCCTTATACGCCCCGTCCTGTGCGTCGAGCGAAACGAAAGCTGCCGATACTTCCGGCAACTGCCCGATCGCCCACCTGCCCTGCGCATCCTGAGTAACGCGAATCACCGCGCCGGGGCGAATTTTCTTTTGCGTGGAAGCGCCTGTGTTCAACCCTGAGGCGGCAAAACGCAATCCCTCGCCGCTGATCTCGATGACGTCACCCGATGGCATTTCGGCACGCACCGCCTTCGGCGACGCTGCGATCACCATGGCCGGCAGCAGATTGCCGCTGCCGGGGTGCTTCTGCAACTCTTCGTCGACGGCATCCTCACGGTCTTCGTCGCCGGCGGGCAACGCGATGAAGGCTTCCGGTCCGCGATAACCGTGGCGACGATCGTAGTCGATGACGTTGCGCCGCACCGCCTCGTAGGCCGCGTCCTGATCGGCCTTTTTCAGCGTGGTGTAGACGATGTAGCCGTGCGTGTATGTGTCTTCCTTATACAGTTTGTAGATCGCTTGCCGCACCAGTTCTGCCGCATATTCGGCGTGCGTGGTGAAACTTTGACCGCTGCTGTTCAGGTGCAAGGCTTCGTGCGTGGCCTGCTTGTATTGGGCGTCGGTAATCCAGCCCAGATCATGCATGCGTTCCAGTACGTGCTGCTGGCGCTGTTTCGCCCGTTTTGGATTGACTATCGGGTTGTTGCTTGAAGGCCCCTTCGGCAAGCCTGCCAGCATGGCGGCCTCCGCAATCGTAACATCTGCAATCGGCTTGCCGAAATAAACCTCTGCCGCACTACCGAATCCGAACGCATGCTCCCCCAAATAAATTTGGTTCATATACAACTCAAGAATCTGGTCCTTGGTGAGCGCCGCTTCAATCCTATATGACAGGACCACCTCCGTCACCTTGCGGAAAATGTCCTTTTTCTTGGTCAGGAAAAATTCGCGCGCCACTTGCATGGTAATGGTGCCCCCGCCTTCCTTGGCCGAGAGAGAAACCAGGTCGGACAGCATCGCGCGCGCCATGCCTTTTACATCGATCGCTCCATGTTCATAGAATTGTGCGTCTTCCGCCGCCAGCAACGCCTTTTTCATGACGTCAGGCATATTCTTGATCGGCACGAAATTACGATGCTCTTCGCCGAACTCGCCGATCAACGCTTTATCGGCGGTATACACGCGTAACGGAATCTTGGGCCGATAATCGGTCACCGCCTCGAGCGTCGGCAAATTCGGTATCACAATCAGGGATACGTAGCCGATCAGAAGTGCAATCGGCAAACCCATCAGCGCCAACAAACCCAGCCCCAAAAATAGCATGCGCGACCGCATTGGCCGTTGCGAAGAGAGTGTCAAGCTAGTACCGCGCGTGGTCGCAGAGAGACAAACATGTGGTAATCAGCCTTATCCGGTAATGGGGTGGTGCAGGACATTTCCAGTCTCTTGATCGTGGGAATCAAGACACAGTACGCAAGTATAAGGCAGTTTGGGCGGCCGCTGCTGGCATCGGCGATTGACCTGCCTTCAGAGAGGCTTGTTATGCGAACAGGCTCTCATACAGCGCTTTGCCAATGCGCATCCCCGGCTAAGCGCCGATTTTCAGTCAGGCTGCAATTCCATGACCTGGTGCATGTGCACGATGCGCTCAATGATCCGGCCGACCGTTGCGTCGTCAATGGTCTGGATCGCGCTCAGCAGCGGGTTGTCCAATTCGCATGCGCGCGCCATCGGCTTCATATCTCGCTGGAACAGTTGGAATTCGTATTTCAATTCGACCGGAATATCCGCCGGCGTAAGACGCATCAAACGAAACGCTTGGTCGCTTGCCAGCCATTCGCGACGCTTTGCTCCGGCATCCTTCAAGGATTGCACCGCTTTGTTGAATTTGTATCGAGCGTATGACATGATAAACCCTTAATAACGCTAAACGAACGCACAATACCGGTGCATGGTCAGTTTGATCCGAACTGTGTCGTCCACTTGTTGCGCTGGCTACAAAAAAAGATATCAAAAAATAATTAATTACTAACGAAAACGTAATTTTTCAAGTCCACCGCGCCTGTTACCAGCGTCATCAGATCGCACGTAAGGTTTCACGCGGTAGTATTGATGTGTTGCCCAAGATTGGCAGGCAAATTGACTGCTGAAGGCGGCGCTGGAATGGCCGCGAGAAGCTCCGATGCGCTACTACTGGCAATATCCATCGACTTTTTGAGAACGGCCATGCCGACCTCTTGGTTCATTTGGGTGGTGGCCATTGCCGTTGACAAACTGGTTATGCTACTGACGGACATGATTTTCCTCCTGAGTTGATACCCTTCTCAACTAAGTAACGGCATCGGTGCAGTTTTCTTGAGTGTGCTGACTTCGATGCCGTTTTTCGCGCTCCATTCCGGCTGTGCTTTTGTGACACGCCACAATGGCTGCTTTCACTGAAAACCAATATTTTCGCGGTTATACACGCATTCACCCAGGCATTGACACGGACCAAACAGATGATGACGATGGTGTCGATGCACTACAATGGTAGGCGACGCTTCGGCGTTGATATAATTGCTATTTTCGCAAAATTAAGTAATGTTTGAACCTTCTTGCCAAAACCGGGTATTAACGCACCATACAGGGAGAATACGGATGTTGAAACCCGGGCGGACCGGCACCGGGCTTCCAGCTGCGCCAGTGGAAGCGACGGAAGCGATGGAAGTGCGACTAGTTGGCCTCGTGTCCGAGGAGGACTTGCACGCGTTTGAAACGCTTTATCGCGTCTATTTTCCGCGCTTGGCCCGCTTTCTGGGCAGGATGACGCGCAGCGCGCACCTGATTGAGGAAATTGTAAATGACACGATGCTGGTGATTTGGCAAAAAGCAGATACCTTTAATGGCAGTTCAAAGGTGTCGACTTGGGTATTTGCGATCGCATATCGCAAGGCAATGAAGGCGATCCGGGCGTTTGACGATCCGGTGGAGTTCGACCATGATGAGCGCCCGGCTCTTGATGCGGATGAACCGGAGCATCAATTGAATCGTCAACAAGTGCATAAAATGTTGACGCGGGCGCTTGACGGGTTGCCGCTGGAGCAACGCAATGTGGTCAATCTGGCGTACTACCACGGCATGGGGTATGAAGAAATAGCGGAAGTCATGGATTGTCCGGTCAATACCGTCAAGACGCGTATGTTTCATGCGCGGCGCCGGATGAAAACCGTGCTTTCGCCTCACGTGGAGGAAATGCGATGAATGGGCACATTGTCGAATTGAAGGCATCGGAACATCAGGCCGTGCAAGAGTTGCTGCCGTGGTTTGTGCTGGATACGCTGAATAGCGACGAACGGTTGCAAGTGCACGAGCATGTGCAAACTTGTACGCAGTGCCAGAGCGATGTCGACTTCCAGCGCAATCTGACAGCGCTCGAGAGGCCGGACGACGCTGCGGTCGATGTCGAGCGGGCATTTGCCACACTGCGGCCGCGGTTGACGGCGCAACGGCGCGATGCGCAACCCCGTGCGTTTGCCGCCTTGATGCAAAACCGGTGGCGCGGCGCCAATCGGTGGTGGATGCAGTGGGCACTAGGCGCGCAGTTTGCAGCAATCGCCGGTCTTTGTTTCCTGCTGTTGCAGCCGGAGCGCGAAGCGGCCTATCGCGGCTTGGGTATCGCGAGCAGCGCTTCTCCGAATGTCGTGGCGGTGTTCAAACCGCAGACCACTGAACAAGAGCTGCGGCGCATCTTGCATGCCAGCGGCGCGCGTGTGGTCGACGGCCCGACCGTGACGGATGCGTATTTGCTCAAGATCGAGGCCGGCCAACAGGCTCGCGCGCTGCGCCTGCTGCGCGCGGAGCCGGCTGTGGTGCTCGCGGAATCGCTGGAAGGCCGGGCCGTCCATTGAACGGATTGCTACTTTCGTTCATGCTTTGGATCGGCTTGCACTGCCTGCCTGCCGGCGCCGGCGAAGTTCTACCGGCGGCCGCAGGCTTGCCAGAGCATCAGGTGCTGGTGATGCTGCACATCCCGCCGTCGCATTACCGGCCCGATGTCAACTATGCGGGCCGCTATGGAGACGATGGAGCGCACGCCGCGCGCAGGCGTATTGCCGAGGAGCTGGCCCGCGCAAACGGCTTGATGCTTGTCAACGATTGGCCGATGCCGGCTCTGGGGATAGACTGTTATGTGATGGAAGACCCGGGCGGCGGATCGTCCGCCCATTTGGTGGAACTGCTGTCGCGCGATCCCCGGATCGAGTGGGCGCAACCGATGAGCCGGTTCCATACGCTCGGCAACGATCCACTCTATTCGCTGCAACCAAGCGCAAAATACTGGCATTTGGACGACCTGCACAGGGTCGCCACCGGGCGCAACGTGCTGGTGGCGGTGGTCGATAGCGGCGTGGAAGACCAGCACCCGGATCTGGCCGGCCAAGTGGCCGTCAAGCAGAACTTTGTCGACGGCAATCCCTATGCGGCTGAACAACACGGAACCGCCGTGGCAGGAATTATTGCGGCACGTGGCGGCAACGGTGTCGGCGTTGAAGGTATGGCGCCGGGTGCGCGCCTGATGGCGTTGCGGGCGTGCTGGCAAGAAGCGGGCGTTGGCGCCGAGTGCAGCAGCTTCACTTTGGCGAAAGCAATGAATTTTGCGATCATGCACGATGTCCAGATTATCAACCTGAGCCTCGGCGGACCGCCCGACCGGCTGCTTCAGCGCCTGCTGGACGCGGCGATGCAAAATGGCATCAAGGTGGTCGCAGCGGTCGATCCGCAGCGCACCGACGGCGGTTTTCCCGCTTCTGTTCCAGGCGTGCTGAGCGTGGCCGACCAAGAGTCAGGTGTATTGCCGGGCGCGTTCGGACGCCGCGTATTGCTGGCGCCGGGGCGAGATATTCCAACTACCGCACCGGGCGCGCGCTGGAGTTTTGTCACCGGAACCTCTTATGCGGCGGCGCATGTCTCTGGCATGGTGGCGTTGCTGACTGAATTGCGGCCATCTCTAAGCTCTGCCCAAATGCGAGAACAGATGACGGTAATCGGCCCGGCGAACGATGGGTATGCGGGGGCCATAGATGCGTGTGCTACGATAGGCCGAATCACAGGAAATTTCCCCTGCTTATCCGCGACGGCCTATGCATCGAAACCAGCTCATTCTCCGTAATCTTTGGCGTCGACTCACGAACATCGCAAGAGGGTCGCGCATTCCACTCGCGATCCTGCTCCTTTTTGCGTGCGGCGCCGCATGGGGACAAACCAGCGGCAGCGTGTCGGTCGTCTCGAACTACCTGTTTCGCGGAATTTCCCTCAGCGAAGGCAACCCGGTTCCCCAGGTAAACCTGAGTTACGACAGCCCTGCCGGCTGGTATGCAGGCGGGTTCGCTTCACGCATTGCGCTGGCGGGCAATCCCGGCACTGCGCAACTGGTCGGATATGCCGGGTATTCGCGCAGATGGCTGAATGGATTGAGCTGGGAAACCGGCGCCACTGCAACGCAGTACCTGCAAAATACGGCAGAAGACTATATGGAAGTGTTTGCCGGACTGGGATCCGAACACTTTAGCGGACGCGTCTATGCGTCACCCAATTACCTCGGACAGAATGTTCGCAGCCTCTATGCCGAATTGAATGCCGACTACCCGTTTCTGGAACGCTTTCACCTGCTGGCCCATGTCGGCTATCTGCGCGTGCCGCCGGTCAGCTTTGCAACGGTGTCGACCCGCTTCGATAGCAGGGTGGGCATCAGCGCGGGACTGAGAGATTGGAATTTCCAACTTAGCTGGGTCGCCATTGAACGCAGCAGCGCCACTTACCCGTATTACACTGCCCCCAATCCGCATGCCGCCGTGTTAAGCGTATCGTATTCGTTCTAGCCGGACGCGGATCGCAACAGCTTTTATTTTCTCCGAATTGAAACTATTTTGCTGCAGCCCGGAATATACCGGCACCAGGGAATAGCAACGCTTATCGCCGTCCCCAAATTTCATCGACGGAATCGGCCGGCATCACTACCCGGCCTGCAATCGGAGCGACACAATGAGAAAAACCAGCGGAGTTTCAATAATGATCGTTACCGCGCTGTTGGCGGGGTGCGGCGGAAATGATCCGTCGTCGACTAGCCCGACAGTAACCGCCCAGTCGAAACAGTTTCAGCGTTCCGATAAAGCTGCAGCGTCTGCGGCGGATTACGCGAGCGCCGTACAGGAATTGTACATCTCGTATTATGGACGACCGGCAGACCCAGCCGGTCTGGCCTATTGGGGGGGGGTGTTATTGGCGGATAACG
>PKWO01000173.1 GCA_003132085.1 Oxalobacteraceae bacterium
AAACGCAACACATAGGTCTGGTAGCGCATCGTGAACCTGGCGTCGTCGACGCCGGCGCTGCTGGCTTTAATGCCGGCAATGTAATTGCCGATCTTTTGGTTGAATTCCTGATCCTGCTCCAGCGCCGCCGTCAGCGTCGTCATCTCGGCGATCAGGGTTGCATTGTCGACGCCGGCCNNCTGGATGAACGGCACCAGTTCAAACATCGTTTCGATATAGCTCAAGTTTTCCTGGATCGCGCGCTTTTTCAGCAACATCAAGCCCTCGTTGTTGTTGCTTGCCGATACCGGATTGAAATAAGCGAAGGTATCGAAGAACTGGCGGTCCGGCGGCGGCTGGAGCGCGCCATGGTTGTAAAAATCCTTGTCTGACCAGCGCTGCAACAATTCGCGATACATCGCATTGTCGGCGATCACTTCGGCCGATGACAGGCAGTCGCGCCGGCCCGGCGCTTTGGCGCGTTCTGCGTCGATCACGGTTTTGTCGGTTTCAATCCGATACGTTACTTTGTTAATACAGTAATGCTGCTGGTCGACCCAGTCCAGATATTGCTCGGCGTAGAGGGCGCCCGAGTAATGGTGATGCAAGTCACCGCCCTTAGGCATCATCGAAAAAAATAAGGTCAACTCGGCCAGCTTCGGCTGTGTGCCCGACACGAGCGTCGCAAAATAGCGGTTGGTGGTTTGTTCGTTGCTTGAAGCGGAGGCGGCATGCGCATGGACGACGCTTCCCGTCAGCGCAAGAGCCGACGCAATCATCAGGCCTAGGAGGGTCTTTGGCATAAATTATTCTTTCTTCCGCGTAGTATTAAAATCGACACTCAGCATGGGTATGCCGGCCTTCCCGTCGTTTCGCTTATATTGGCCGAACGTATCCAACTATCAGCCGAATCTTATACCGTCTTCGCCCTATCAATATACTATCAGGCGCATACCTTTTATATTTTCGAGTATTTGTTCGGCCGATGGATGTGCAAATGACGCATGACTAAACCCTACCGACGCTACGCATGTACCGGCGGCACGTTTGCGGGCTTTTTACACACCCGCATTCTCTTTGCCTCCGATTTCGCCGCTTTTACTGGACTATGTTGATGACTTCCCTTCTTTTGTGTGCCGACTATGTGCTTCCCATGACGGACGATAATGCGGTACTGGATGACGGCGCGGTCCTGATTGACGCCGCAGGCCGCATTGCGGCAGTCGGCTCTGCCGTCGCATTGCGCAGACAGTATCCTGACGTTACGGTACGCGTGCTGAAAGACCGCCTGCTGATGCCGGGCCTGATCAATACCCACTGCCATTCCGGTCTGTTGCGCGGAACGGCGGAAGGATTGCCGGTGTGGGCGTGGCTGCAACAATATATCGACCCGATGCATCGTGTGCTGCAGCCTGAAGAGGCGGAAGCAGCGTCGTGGCTATGTTATGCAGAAGCCCTGCTCTCCGGCACGACCACCATCGTCGACATGTGGCGCTTCATGGATGGCGCTGCCCGCGCTGCGCAAGAATTGGGCATTCGTGCGGTGCTGGTGCCGTATGTGGCTGAACATCCTGAGCACGATTATTTCGAGACGCTGGATGCCAACGAGCACATGATTCGCCACTGGCATGGCAAAGCTGACGGTCGCATCAATGTGTGGGTAGGCCTGGAGCATATGTTTTACGCGGTACCTGCCGCATGGGATCGCGCGGTGCGCATGACGCATGAATATAAAGTCGGTTTGCATACGCACAGCAATGAAAGCCGTTTCGACGTCGAAGAAACCTTGCGCCGCTACCAGCTGCGGCCGGTCGAGGCGCTGGCAAAATTTGGTCTGCTGAACGCACACCAGGTCATGCTGGCGCATTGCGTATGGCTATCGGAAGAAGAGATCGCATTGTTGTGCGCGCATCATGTCAGCGTTGCCCACAATCCGGTCAGCAACATGAAACTGGCCAGCGGCGCGGCTCCCGTCACAAAATTGCTGGCGGCAGGCATTGCTGTCGGGCTGGGCACGGACGGGGAAAAGGAAAATAACAATCTTGACATGTTCGAGGAGATGAAAGTCTCGTCGTTACTGGCCAAATTTTCGGCACTGGATGCGCAGGCGCTGGATGCGTGGTCGATTTGTAAGATGGCGACCATCACCGGCGCCCGCGCACTCGGCCTCGACCGCGAAATCGGGTCGTTAGAAGCCGGCAAGGCGGCAGACTTGATCGCCGTGCGCACCGACACAGCACGCATGACGCCTCTGCTAACCGGAACATTCCTCAATCTGCATCACAATCTGGTGCATGCGGTGCAGGGCAGCGACGTGGATTTAACGATGGTCAACGGCAAGATCTGCGTCGACAACGGCAAGCTTGTCACGGCGAACATGCGTGCTTTAATTGATCAGGCCAACGCCGTCACACCGGCACTGTTTGCCCGCCGCGCACGATGGCTGGAACAACATGGCGTCGGCACGCAACGCGGCGAAGAACGAAGGGGAGACAGTTTATATCGCCTGTAAGTCGGCTAGGGCGACAGGTTGCGCACGCTGCCGCGATCGTTGACGATGAGGTCCAGCACGGTGGTCTGGTCGGTGTGGTCGCCCTGCGCCAGATGAATCAGTTGATCGACCACATGCTTGGCCAGTTGCGGAATCGACGGCGATACCGTCGTCAGCGGCGGACTGCTGAAGTCAGCCTGCTTGGCATCGATATAACTGATTAGCGACAGTTCGTTCGGCACGCGAATGCCCAATCGTGACGCGGCTTGCAGCAAGCCAAATGCAAACTGCGTACCGAATGTGAGAATCGCCGTGGGACGCGGCCCCGAGGACAGCATCGCGTAGGCCTTGTCATGGGCGTCCTGAAAATCGTAGCTGGTTTCCATAATCCAGCGTGGGTCGAGGTTGATGTCAGTCGTGGCGGCGAAGCGGCTCACCCCCGCCATCAATTCCTGGCCGCGGGGCATCGACAGCGGTCCGGTGATCAGCCCGACGTCCCGATGCCCGTGCGATGCTAAAAATTCCATTGCCCGATAAGTTCCATCGGCCAGATGATCGATCAGGCCCTGTTGCCCGAATCCCGACAACACGTCCCAGTTCAAGAACACCATCGGCGTCTTGGCCGCGAGGTCTTCAGGATTTTCGATCCATTGCTCCGAGTGCCCTAGCAAGATAATCCCGGTCGCACGCCGCAAAAATGCCGACATGGAATTTCCGTGCCGCATTTTTTCCAGCGTCTTGACCTGGACCCGAAACACGGTCAGCCCATGAGATTCGCAGATATCCTCAATCGCATCGCCGACGTCGGAAAAAAACGAAGTATCCGCCGTCGCCACAGCAAGAATGACGAGCGGCGCACGCGAGGTTTTAAACCAGGCCGCCATGGAGTCGCGCTGATAACCGAGCCGGTCTATTACTGCCTGAATGCGCTTGCCGGTCGCTTCGCTGACCGGCTTGGTTTTGTTCAGAAAATGCGACACCGTTGCGATGGAAATGTCCGCCTCGGCTGCCACTTCTTTCAACGTCACGGTAGTGTGTTCGGCCATAGGGTGGTAGAGAAAGGATAAAGCAAAGAAATTAAACGTGAGCCTGATGCAATACTGCGAACAAAAATCTCACAATGCCGGGCAAAAAATCACCAGCCATTTGATTGACAATCTGTCGCTTCAAGATGAAATGTGAAACAACGTCCTGCATGTTGGCGGGAATTGCGGTTAAAGCGACGCAAGTCTAGCACAGCCCGTTGGTGTGATCCGAACCGTCGCGGTGCGTCACAACGCACCATGTTGATGCGCGCTCAAGTCCCAAAAAGCGGAGGATTTCTTTTGCGTTTCGACCGACACATGTTGACATAGTAGGGGCGATTCATGTTTAATGGAAGCAGTTTGTTAAACGTTTAACTCTTCACGGGAACATTCATGTATACAAGGCGTAAATGTTTGGACCGCTTGTTGCTCGGCGCCGTCGGCCTTGCGCTGGGAAGCCATTTGCCGTTGGCCATGGCGGCTGCGCCCAGAAGAGTCATTTTTGCAGTGAACGGGACGTTGGGAGACAAATCATTTTTCGATCTCGGTGCCGCCGGCATGAAGGCGATTAAAGCCAAATATGGCAATGCCGTCGAAACAAAAATTCTGGAAATGGGCGCCGACCGCGCGAGCTGGGAGCCGACCTTGCAAGATATTTCCGATCAACATTGGGATCTGATCGTCACCTGCACCTATGAGATGTCGGAAATCGTGGCGGCGGTGGCCGCCGATCACCCCGACAAGACCTATGTGCTGTTTGACGGGCTAGTCAGCTACGCCAAGGGCGCCAACAAAAATGTGAATTCCATCGCCTATAGGCAAAACGAGGCGTCCTATCTCGCCGGCATGCTGGCCGCCGGCTTAATCAGGGACGGCACCATTCCGGCGAACAGTGGAACCGCGTTGGGATTTTTGGGCGGCATGGATATTCCGCTCATCAACGACTATCTGGTCGGCTATGTCGAAGGCGCGCGCGCTATCAATCGCAGCGTCAAGATCGCGGTATCGTACGCAGGCACATTTTCGGACGCCGCCAAGGGCAAGGAACTTGCGCTATCTCAGTTTCACGCGGGTGCCGCGATCGCCTTGCAAGTGGCTGGACAAACTGGACTGGGACTGCTGGCTGCGGCCAAAGATACCGGCAAGTTTGCGATTGGCGTCAACTCCGATCAGGAAAGCATTTTCCAAACACTCGACCCCGCTATCGCCGCGCGCATTGTGAGTTCCGTCTTGAAACGCGTGGACCTTACGCTTTTGCGCGCCTACGAGCTGTACGGCTCCGGCAAGCTGCCTGTAGGCAAAACGGAGTCGTTGGGGTTGGCGGAAAATGCGGTCAGCCTGGCCGAGCAGGGCAACATGGCGCGCATGGCCTCGCCTGCACTAAAAAAGCAGATCGATGGCGCTAAAGCCGCCA
>PKWO01000478.1 GCA_003132085.1 Oxalobacteraceae bacterium
TGATTGCCAAACAACCGGATCTGGGCACTGCCTTGCTGGTGCTGGCAGCCGGGTTTTATATCATCTTTCTGGCCGGGTTGTCATGGAAGGTGCTGGTTGGCCTGGTATTTGCGGTAGGCGCCAGTTTGCCGGTTATTTGGTCGGTGCTGCACAGTTATCAGCGCGAGCGGATAAAGATGCTGATTGATCCCACTTCCGACCCGCTCGGCAAAGGGTTTCATATTATTCAATCGACAATTGCCGTTGGGTCGGGCGGCATCACAGGCAAGGGCTGGCTGCAGGGCACGCAGGCGCATCTGGAATTTATTCCTGAACGCACTACCGATTTCATATTTGCGGTATTCTCCGAAGAATTCGGGTTGATCGGCAATATTGTATTGATGGTACTGTACCTGCTGTTGATTGGACGCGGCCTCATTATTGCCGCCAATGCGCCGACTTTCTTTACGCGCTTGCTGGCCGGTGCGATTACCATGATCTTTTTTACCTATGCATTCGTTAACATGGGGATGGTCAGCGGTATCCTGCCTGTGGTCGGCGTGCCGTTGCCATTTATGAGTTACGGCGGAACTTCGTTGCTGACGCTGGGGTTGGGCGCAGGCATCCTGATGAGCATACAAAGAAATCGAAAATTGGTGCAAAGTTAACTTCGAAACTTATCGCAATAACATGACGAGAATCGCGCTCACTACGATGCTTGCAACGACGGTTTCCTGGCTGCGTGCCGCGAGGCTGCGGCAATTCCTTCTTCCGGCGGTCATGCTGGCGCTGGCCGGCTGCAGCAGTGTGCCGAAAGTGCCTGCTTCGTCCGTTATTGTGCCCTCCGGCAATCAAGCCAATGCCGGCCCCGGTTCCAAGGGCGTAACGCGTTTGCCGGTATTGCCGGCAGCCGGTTCGGGCCGCGGCGGCTATTATCAGGACGACGGCCCCGGCGACAGGCCGCCCGATGGGCTGTTGGACTTGCCGGACGTCATACCGAAAATCGAACCCTATTCGCTAACCGGCAATAAGCCCTATGTGGTATTCGGCAAAACCTATACGCCTATGCTGGATCAGCGTCCTTTCAGGCAACGCGGCGTTGGTAGCTGGTATGGCAAGAAATTCCACGGACAGAAAACGTCGTCCGGCGAGCCGTACGACATGTACAAATTGACTGCGGCTCATCCGACCTTGCCGATTCCGTCCTATGCGCGGGTCACTAATCTGAGTACGGGCGCCCAAGTCATCGTGCGAATCAATGACCGTGGCCCATTTCATTCCAGTCGGATTATCGACTTATCGTACACGGCGGCGCTGAAGCTCGGTTATCTCGGCAAGGGCAGCAGCGAATTGGAGGTCGAACGGCTTTTGCCGGAGGATATTGCGCAGCTTGCCGCCGCTAGCCGACTAACACAGGTTTCGACGTCGGTTGTGGTCGCGCCGGCCGCGCCGGCGTCCGTAGCGCCGCCGGTTGTCATCGATGTGTCATCCATGGTCAGTCAATCAGCACCGAGGGTGCCGATAGAAACGGCGCCAACCATCGTTGCGCCATTGGCGGGCGCGGCAAATCCCGGCACCACCACGGTACACCCGGCTTCTTTCGATAACGACGGGTCCGCGAGCGGCTACTATGTGCAACTTGGGGCATTTACCGAAGCGGGCAACGCCGAAGCGATTCGTGCGCGGCTGATGCAAACCTGGGATAGCGCATTGCCGCCGCTCGAAGTCACATTTGTCGGGGTCTTTTACCGGCTGCATAGCGGGCCCTTTTCTTCCCGCGCCGACGCCGCGCTTGCCGCCCAAAAAGTGCAGGCGATGAGCGAAATCAAGCCGTTGGTGGTGCAGCGCTGATGGGCTGTGGCATGTCCTTGGCAGACGCGGCTGAATAGTGACGAATAACGCGGATATTTTGGCGCGTGATTTATGTACTGGGTTGTTGTTGCATTTGCAAGGCGCGCTCATACAACGCATTCTTTTTTTGTCCGGTGATTTGCGCCGCCAAGGCGGCCGCTTGCTTGACCGAGCAGGTGCTTAGCAGGATCGACAATATGCGTTCGGCTTCCGCCGTATCGGCATCGGTGGCGCTCGGCGCGCCTTCCAGCAAGATGACAAACTCACCCTTTTGGCGATGTGCATCGGCAGCGAGCCAGGCGGCGGCCTCAGCCAGCGTGCAACGATGGATTTCCTCGAACAGCTTGGTCAACTCGCGCGCGAACACGACAATTCGCGCCGGCTCGAAAGTCTCGATCAATGCCGTCACGGTTTCGGTGATGCGATGCGGCGCTTCGTAAAACACCATGGTGCCCTGCACCCTGCGCAGGCTTAACAAGACGGTTTCTCTTTGCCTGGTCTTGGCCGGCAAAAATCCGACGAAAAAAAATTGCTCATGCAGCAGGCCGGAAGCAGACAGCGCGCTTATCGCTGCCGACGCGCCAGGAAGCGGCATCACGCGCAGGCCGGCGCTGCGAACAGCATCGACGATGCGCGCTCCCGGGTCGGATATCGCGGGCGTGCCGGCATCGGAGACCAGCGCTATGCGCTCGCCTGCCCGCAACCGTGTAATCAATTTTTCCGCTACTTCGCGCTCGTTGTGCTGGTGGGCGGCAATCAAGTTTTTCGACAAGCCGTAGCGCGTCAATAGTTGGGCGGTGTTGCGGGTATCTTCGCAGGCCACCGCATCGACAATTGCCAAAACATTAAGGGCGCGCAGGCTGATGTCGCCGATATTCCCGATGGGAGTTGCTACCACATATAATGTCGAGGACGGATATGCCTGTAACGCTATTTCA
>PKWO01000551.1 GCA_003132085.1 Oxalobacteraceae bacterium
CTACCGCGAGGTCAAGGTCAACATGATCGGCGGCGGTGCCGAAGAAGTGTTGACAGAACTGGCTGCGCGTCAATTGGGTTGGGTCTGAACATCGTGCCGAAATGAGCGGGACGGAAGATCAATACAAAGGAGATAGACAGTGTATCGTTCAATTTTTAGCCCAGGCCTGTTTGACGGCGATCTGGTGATCGTCACCGGCGGCGGCAGCGGCATCGGGCGCTGCGTCGCACATGAACTGGCGGCGCTCGGCGCCACCGTGGCTTTGGTCGGCCGGACGCCGCAAAAACTAGACACGGTGGCCCGGGAAATCGAAGAAAGCGGCGGCAGCGCCCATCCGTATCCCTGCAACATTCGCGACGAAGACGCCGTGACGGCGCTGATCGCACAAATCGTTGCGGCGCACGGGCCGGTGGATGCGCTGGTCAATAACGCCGGCGGCCAGTTTCCGGCGCTGCTCAAGGATATTTCGCGTAAGGGATGGGAGGCGGTGGTTCAGACGAATCTGACCGGCGGCTTCCTGATGGCGCGCGAATGCCTGAATCAGTCGATGCAAAAAACGGGCGGTGCGATCGTCAATATCGTCGCCGACATGTGGGGCGGCATGCCCGGCATGGGCCATTCCGGCGCAGCGCGCGCCGGGATGGTCAACTTTACTGAAACCGCCGCGTTCGAATGGGCCAGTTACGGGGTGCGCGTCAATGCGGTGGCGCCCGGCTATGTGGCGTCGTCGGGCCTTGATGCCTATCCGCCCGAGGCGCGCGAGATCATCCTGCAAGCCGGAAATCAGGTGCCGTTGCAGCGCATGGCAACCGAAGCGGAAATTTCCGCCGCCATTGTGTTCCTGCTCTCCAAGGCGGCGGCGTTCATCACCGGCGCCGTATTGCGCGTCGACGGCGGCAGGCCTAACGTCCGACTCGGATTTCCGCTGGATGCGCGACGCAAGGTGCCTCCGTTCAACGGCTTCCACCTCGCCCGTCTTCCCAAAGTACTTCAGGACAAGGAGCAAGACTAATGCCGCAGATAGAATCGCGCATCATCCCCCAAAGCGACATGTTCCAACAGAACCGTGCGGCGCTGTTGGTTCAGGTCGAGCAGTTGCGCGCGCTGGAACAGCGCACCCGGGAGAAATCGGAAGCATCGCGCCCCCGCTTTGAAAAGAGGGGGCAGCTTTTGCCGCGCGACCGGCTGGGCAGATTGCTCGATCCGGGCGCGCCATATCTGGAATTATCCACGTTGGCGGGATTTTGCCTCGACCAGCCCGACCCGGCGAAGTCCATTCCGGGAGGCGGCATCGTGGCCGGCATCGGCTATGTGAGTAACGTTCGCGTGATGATCGTGGTCGACGACGCGGGTATCGATGCCGGCGCGGTGCAGGCAATGAGCATCGAGAAATTTCAGCGTGCACAAATGATTGCGCTGGAACAGAAGCTGCCGTTTATCCATCTGGTGGAGAGCGCCGGCGCCAATCTTCTTAACTACCGGGTGGAAACCTTCATTCTCGGCGGCAGCGGCTTCTACTGGTTGGCGCGGCTTTCCGCTGCCGGCCTGCCGGTAATTACCGTGGTGCATGGCTCCAGCACCGCGGGCGGCGCATACATGCCGGGGCTGTCCGATTATGTGGTGATGGTGCGCGACCGCGCCAAGGCGTTTCTGGCGGGGCCGCCGTTGCTGATGGCCGCGACCGGCGAAGTAGCCACCGAGGAAGAACTGGGCGGCGCGGAAATGCACGCCACCACTTCGGGGCTGACCGAATACCTGGCGGAAGATGACGCCGATGCGTTGCGCATTGCACGCGACGTGGTGGCGGCGCTCGACTGGGACCGCGAACTGCCGACCATCGCCGGCAGCTTCGCACCGCCGCGTTACGACGTCGGCGAATTGCTTGGCATCGCCTCGACCGACCACAAGAAACCGCTCGATATGCGCGAGGTGATTGCGCGCATCGTGGACGGCTCGGATTTCCTCGAATTTAAGCCGGGCTACGGCCCTGCCACCCTGACCGGGCACGCGGCAGTATGCGGCATGCACGTCGGAATCATCACCAATAACGGGCCGCTCGATCCGGCCGGGGCGACCAAAGCGACGCATTTCATCCAAGTCTGCTGCCAGTCCAATACCCCATTGTTGTATCTGCAGAACACCACCGGCTTCATCGTCGGCAAGGCCTCCGAACAGGCCGGCATGATCAAGCATGGCTCGAAGATGATCCAGGCGATGTCCAACGCCAACGTGCCGCGCATTACGCTGCATTGCGGCGCCTCGTTCGGCGCCGGCAACTATGGCATGTCCGGGCGCGGCTTTTTCCCGGATTTCTGCTTCAGTTGGCCGAATGCGAAGACCGCGGTGATGGGGCCGGAGCAGGCCGCCAATACCATGGCAATCGTGATGGAAGGAAGCATGCGCCGCAAGGGGCTGGAAGTCGATAAAAGCGCCATCGACGGCATGCGCATGATGGTGATCGATACCTTCGAGAAGCAAACCAGCGCATCGCACATTTCGGCACGCCTGCTCGACGATGGCGTGATCGATCCGCGCGATACGCGCAAGGTGCTGGGTTTCGTGCTATCGATTTGTGATGAAAGTCGCCGGCGCAAGCTGCATCCAGTCCAATTCGCCGTAGGCCGCCCGTAGTTCCCAGTACTCAAATATCAGGAGACCGCCATGCAATTAACCCATGAACACAACGAACTGCAACGAAATGTAAAACGCTTCATCGACAAGGAGATAAATCCCTTTGTCGACGAATGGGAAGAGGCCGAAATTTTTCCCGCCAAGGAATTATTCAAGAAAATGGGCGATCAGGGTTTTCTCGGCGTCTCCAAGCCGGTTGAGTATGGCGGCCTTGGGCTGGATTATTCGTACTCCTTGGCGATGGCGGAGGCGCTCGGCGATATCCGATGCGGCGGTGTGCCGATGGCGATCGGCGTGCAAACCGACATGGCGACGCCGGCGTTGGCCCGCTTCGGCTCGCATGAATTGCGCAAGGAGTTTCTGGCCCCGGCCATCAGCGGCGACGCGGTGGCCTGCGTCGGCGTTTCCGAGGCAGGCGCCGGATCCGATGTCGCAGCGATCAAGACCACGGCGCGCAAGGATGGCGACGATTATGTGATCAATGGCAGCAAGATGTGGATCACCAATAGCCTTCAAGCGGACTGGATCTGCCTGCTGGCCAATACCTCGGACGATTCGCGGTATAGGAACAAGTCGCTCATCATTGTGCCGATGAAGACAAAAGGCGTGTCGATCGCGAAGAAAATCAAGAAGATCGGCATGAATTCCTCGGATACCGGATTGCTGTATTTCGACGACGTTCGCGTGCCGCAACGCAACCGCATCGGCGAAGAAGGCCAGGGCTTTATGTACCAGATGCTGCAATTCCAGGAAGAGCGCATGTGGGGCGCCGCCAACGCAACCCAGGGAATGATGAACTGCATCGACATGACCATCGACTATGCGCGTGAACGCAAGGTATTCGACATGCGGCTGATCGATAACCAGTGGGTGCATTTCAAGCTGGCCGAACTCAAGACGGAGGTCGAATGCCTGCGGGCGCTGGTCAATCGCGCTTGCGAGTTATACATCGCCGGTCAGGATGTCACCGAGCTGGCGTCCATGGCCAAGCTCAAGGCGGGCCGTCTGGCGCGCACCGTTCCCGACACCTGTTTGCAGTTTTGGGGCGGGATGGGCTATACCTGGGAAAATCCGGTATCGCGCTTTTTCCGCGATGGCCGGCTGACATCGATCGGCGGCGGCGCGGACGAGGTGATGCTGGGCATCATCTGCAAATACATGAACATCTTGCCGGGCAAGAAGAATGTTTGAGTTTTCCCATTCACGCGGCAAGCAGCGCTTGCCGCGTTTCGACCCACCACGTGATCTTCCTATGACAGCCAAGCGCTTTAAGTCAGTACTCATTGCCAACCGCGGCGAAGTTGCGTTGCGCATCATGCGCAGCGCGCATGATCTTGGTTTTCGGACCGTCGCCGTCTATTCCGACGCCGATAAAGGCGCCCCGCACACGCGGGCGGCCGATCTGGCAGTCAACATCGGCGCCCCGCAGCCATCCGAGTCTTATTTGAATATCCAGTCGCTGATTGATGCCGCCAAGCAGGCCGGTGCCGATGCGGTGCATCCCGGTTACGGCTTCCTGGCTGAGAACGCCGACTTTGCGCAGGCTTGTGCCGATGCCGGGCTGATCTTTATCGGCCCGCCTGCCGCCGCCATTCTTGCGATGGGCAACAAGGCCGGCGCCAAGCGCTTGATGGCCGATGCCGGCGTGCCTTGCGTGCCTGGTTATCAGGGCGAGGATCAGTCCGATGCACGCATGCGGGAAGAAGCCGCGATCATCGGTTATCCGGTCATGATCAAGGCCGCGGCCGGCGGCGGCGGCCGTGGCATGCGAAGAGTCGATCACGCCGACGGCTTTTTGACGGCCTTGCGTTCCGCGCGGTCAGAGGCCGAAAATGCTTTCGGCAACGGCGAACTGATTCTGGAAAAGGCGATAATCGAACCGCGCCACATCGAGATCCAGGTGTTCGCCGACACGCGCGGCAATGTTGTGCATCTCGGCGAGCGTGACTGCTCGGTGCAGCGGCGGCATCAAAAGGTGATCGAGGAATCGCCGTCGCCGGCGGTGACCCCGGCATTGCATGCACGCATGGGCGAGGTCTCGATTGCGGCAGCGAAAGCGATCGGCTATCTGGGGGCCGGGACGCTCGAATTTCTGCTTGACCGCGACGGTAATTTCTATTTCATGGAGATGAATACGCGTTTGCAGGTCGAACACGCGGTGACGGAAGCAGTGGCCGGCGTCGATCTGGTCGAGTGGCAGCTGCTTGTCGCACAAGGCGGCGCGTTGCCGCTGACGCAGGCGCAGATCGATGCGCGCCTTGCAGTCGGCGGACACGCGATCGAGGTGCGCTTATGCGCCGAAGATCCGCAGCAGAATTTTTTGCCGCAGAGCGGCGTCGTCGTGTACTGGCAGGCGCCATCGGCGGTGCGCTGCGATCATGCGCTGGAAAGCGGTTTTACGATATCCCCTTATTACGATTCGATGGTGGCCAAGATCGTCGCGCATGGCCGCAATCGTGCCGACGCGCTGCGCCGGCTGGAACATGGGTTGGATGAATGCGTGCTGCTCGGCGTGAAAAGCAACCGGCATTTTCTCTCGCGTTGCATTACGCATCCGGAATTCGTGGCCGGGCATGCGACGACCGCTTTTATCGACGCCTATTTGCCGGCGGCCGAGCGGGCTGCGGTTTCGTGCGGCGCGGCCATGCGCAACGTGGCTGCTGCGTTGCTGGCGTTTCATCGGGCCGGCAATGAGCCGGTGCGGTATCCGGCTGAATTGCGCGGATGGTCGAGCAGCTATGCATATCCGCAGCTTTGCCGATTCGTGCTGGATGGCGAAGCGGCCGAATTGTGGGTAACCACGCACGAGGGGGGGCGGTGGCAGATCGGCCGGGGAGGGGCAAACGTCGAGGCAAACGTCGAGGCAAGCGCTTCCTCTTCCGGCGCGAACAACGTTACTTTCGACATCGGCGGCCGCGCCTGCCGGCTGTCTTACGCGGTCGTAGGGGCAAGCTCATACTTCGTGCTGGATGGAATCGAACACGTTCTAACGGATACCACTTATGTTCCCGCCGCCAGTGATAGCAGCGGTGCCGCAAGCGGGCGCATCATTGCGCCGATGAACGGCCTGGTGGTTGCGCTCCACGTACGGCAGGGCGACATGGCAACGACCGGGCAGGTGCTGTTGGTGATTGAAGCGATGAAGATGGAACACAGCATCATTGCGCCGCTCGATGGCCAAGTCACAAGCCTGCTGGCTTGCATCGGGGATCAGGTCGCGCCCGGTCAGGTGCTTGCGGAAATCTCGCTGGTCGAATAGCGTCCGGCTGGCATAAGTTCGCGGTGCTCCGCGCCTAGTCCGACAGGAAAAATTCAACTGTTTGATCGGCCAGTTGGTCGATCGACAGTCCCTTGCCAGGCTTATACCATTGTGCGCTGTAGTTGATTGCGCCCAGCAGCAGCAGACGCACCACGGCGCCGTCGTTGCGGATCAGATTGACGTGCTTGAGCTGGCTTAATATTTGTTGCCACAGCCGGTCGTAGCGGTCTTTCAAGTCGATGATGTGCGCTTGCAGATCAGGGCTCAAAGAGCGCCACTCGTAGAGCAGTACAGGGATGAAATCGTGTCCTTCGGCCAATACCGTCTCAAGATGAGAGCGCACCAACACGCGGAATTTTTCGCGCGGGGGCAACTCGCTTGCCATAATCCTTTCGGTGGCGTCCAGTCCCGCTACCAGCCCTTCTTCCATCACCGAGGCGAGAATTTCTTGCTTGCTCTTGAAATGATAAAACGGGCTGCCGGAGCGCATGCCGACGGCATCGGCGATATCGCGAATGGTGGTGCCGTCGAAACCCTTCTCGCGAAACAGCCGGGCCGATACGCGGATCAGGTCGGCGCGCCGATTGCCGTCGGCATCGGCAACCGTGGCGAGCGGACGATTGCGCAATGCCGGTCTAGGAACTTTCGGCGTCGGAATGGCGGTTTTAGGTGATGAGGACATGGCTGGCGCTTATTATAATGCCAACTTCGGGCGTTACGGCGGAAGGCAAGCGAAAAAGCCCGACTGATCCGACTGATAGCTGAGAGTGCTGTGGGGAAATACGAACTTGCGATGAAGTGTTGCGCATCGCGGACCGAGGGCGATCAATGCGGAAGACGTTCAGCCTGCCGTTTTCAGTCGTTTTATTACGCCGCTTTTCCGGAGGACATCGCCCCACGACTCAATGCGGTATACCGTCCCAAGCTTATAAATCTGGACGCCGAACTGCTGGTGCAGTTGTTCGATGTCATCGTCTATCGTCTCCGGATCAAGGCTGGTCAGATCTGCGATGGCCGACGGGGTAGGGCGTTCCAGCAAGTCGATCGCCGATAATAGTACAAACAAGCGCCGCACGTCGCCATACGGGTATTGCAACACGCCAAATTCATTCTTGTCGAATGTCATCAGATTGCCCTGTTTAGGAAACTCAGACTTCCTTATCCGATCCGCCGAATATTTTGTTGACCCACCTGCGCTTGGGTACGCTGCGCGCATGCAGTTTGAATGCGTTGGTTTTTTCCACGGCTACATCCCGGTTCATCACCTCGAGACTGACCAGGACCGATGCAGCACCTTCGACCCGACCGATCGCGCGTTCGGCGCCAAGGCTGGAGACAGACTTGGCGGTGCGCTCGGCCAGTTGCAGATAAGCTTCGTTCACCGCACCATAGACGCGGTTGGTGACGCCGACTTGGGCGAGGTCGGCGATCTCTTTGGCATCCTTCACATAGTGTTCAAACAATTCTTCAATCCGCTTCGTATATTGCGTCGGCAGCCGGAAGTCCCGCACGATGAGTTGCGCCAGATTGCGCACCGCTTCACCTCGCGTTACGCCACGCTTGACGATGTGCGCCAAACCGAAGCCGTGCTGCGGCAAGCTGGTGACCAGTTTTTCGATAGCATTGAAAATACGCATGTCGTCCAACTCGATTTCCGGCAGGGATTCTTCATTTTCCGCAGTACGCACAGCGAGCCATTGCTCGAACGTCGGAGGTAACGCGCCATTGCCCACATGCGACCAAGTTTCGCACATCTTGCTATACTCATAGTACAAACGTTCGTGGTCTTCTTCGCTCAGTGCTATTTCGATGACTGCCATGGTCTTTCTTTCCGCGGTCCGACAAAAGTGCTGCTCAAGTTCAGATTGGTTATAGGCAAATTATGCAATATCAACAGGGCGAACTATTGGTGACAATTGTTGGCATGCAATTTTTAGCCGGAAAGTATCGAATCGGGCAATCCGGCTTGCCAAAAGCATTATCCTAATCCTCTCCGGTCTCGGTGGGAAGGGATCGGTCGGCGAATTTATGCATGATCGCAGCCGGCAAGTCGTAAAATCACTCCAATTTTGAATAAATAGTAAAGGAAAAGTAATGAGCCTTCCATTGGCAGAGCTTGTTCGGAACATGCCCAAGGCCGAATTGCACATTCACATTGAAGGTTCGCTGGAGCCGGAACTGATCTTTGCGCTGGCTAAACGCAACCATGTCAAGCTCGCTTATGCGTCGGTGGAGGCGCTGCGCGCAGCCTATGCGTTCACCGATTTGCAGTCGTTTCTCGACATTTATTATGCCGGCGCCAGCGTTTTGCTGGAGGAGCAGGATTTCTTCGACATGACTTGGGCGTATTTGTTGCGCGCGCACGCCGACCAGGTACGCCATACCGAAATTTTCTTCGATCCGCAGACCCACACCGCACGCGGCGTCCCGTTATCGGCGGTGTTTGGCGGCATTGATCGCGCCTTGCAGCAAGCGCGAACGGAATTGGGTATCAGCGGCGCATTGATCATGTGTTTCTTGCGGCATTTGCCGGAAGAACAGGCATTCGCGACGCTGGAACAGGCATTGCCTTACCGCGACAAATTCATCGGCGTCGGACTCGACTCTTCCGAGCTCGGTCATCCGCCGGAGAAGTTTGCCAGGGTATTCGCGCGTTGCCGGGAGCTGGGGCTCCATCTGGTAGCCCATGCCGGCGAAGAGGGGCCGCCGGCCAATATTATCGCGGCGCTGGATCAGTTGCAGGTCGAACGTATCGATCACGGAGTACGTTGCCTGGAAGATCCGGATCTGGTCCGCCGGCTGGTGCGCGACCGGATACCGCTCACGGTTTGTCCGCTATCGAATGTCAAATTGCGGGTTTTCAATCAATTAAGCGAGCACAATTTGCCGGCTTTGCTGGAAGCCGGGTTATTAGTCACCGTCAATTCGGACGATCCGGCGTATTTCGGCGGATATATCAACGATAATTTTGTTGCCTGTTTTGCGGCGCTGCCTTTGCAGCGCCAACATGCGTATCAATTGGCGCACAATAGCTTTGCAGCAGCGTTTTTGGATCTGCCGCTCAAACGGAAATATCTGGATGAAGTTGAATTGTTTTTTCGAGTGAAATAGGCGCGAATGTTGGTTCAATCCCTCCGTATGACCCAGCGCGATTGGCGCGCCGGGGAGTTGCGATTTTTGCTGGTCGCGCTGATTGTTGCGGTTGCCGCATTGGCGTCGGTAGGATTTTTTGTCGACCGCATGCGTACCGGCTTGAATCGCGACGCGCATCAACTGTTGGGCGCCGATGTCGTCGTCGCAGCCGATCAGCCTATCAATCCGGCGTGGCGTGCCGAGGCGCAGCGGCGCGGCCTGCAGTTGGCGGAAACCGTCTCCTTTCCGAGCATGGCGATTGCCGGCGACGGTGATCGGGCGGCGTCTCAGTTGACCTCGCAACTGGCTTCGGTCAAGGCGGTATCGCCCGGCTATCCGTTGCGCGGCCACCTGAAACTCGGCGCGGGGGAGGACGGAACCGGCGTGATTACGCGCGATATTCCGGCGTCCGGGACGGTATGGGTCGACCCCGGCCTGTTGCCCAAGCTGAATGTCGCAATCGGGAGCACGATCAAGCTCGGCGACGCGACATTCAAGCTCGCCGGGTTGATCGCGATGGAGCCGGATCGCGGCGCGCCGTTCATGAATTTCGCCCCGCGTGTGATGTTGCCATTGTCCGATCTGGCAGCGACCAAGTTGATACAAAACGGCTCGCGGGTCACTTATCGCTTGCTGGTTGCAGGCGAACCTGCGGCAACCGCGGCATTTTCCCAATGGCTGCAAGCGGCGATCGACAGCGGCAATATCCGAGGTATCGCGATCGAGTCGTTGGAGTCGGGCCGGCAAGACATGCGCACGACCTTGGACCGCGCCGAACAGTTCTTATCGTTGGTGGGGCTGCTGTCGGCGATGCTTGCCGCCGTGGCGGTGGCGATGGCCGCGCGCCGTTTCATGCTGCGGCATCTGGATGCGTGCGCAATGCTGCGCTGCCTTGGTTTGACGCAAAACCAGGTCACTGTCCTCTACTTGCTGGAATTCCTGGCAATCGGCCTGGTGGGAAGCATAGTGGGCGCGCTGGTCGGCTTTGCCGCGCATTTCGTGTTGCTGGAGTGGCTGGGCAAGCTGGTGTCGAACGATTTACCGCCGGCAAGTTTTCTGCCCGGGCTGCAGGCGGTCGTCACCGGGCTGGTGCTGCTGATCGGTTTTGCTTTGCCGCCGATTCTGCAATTGCGCAACGTGCCGCATAACCGGGTAATCCGTCGCGAGCAGGATGCGCCGCAGGCAATGACGCTGGCCACCTACGGCTTGGGCATGCTGAGTTTTGTCGCGCTGCTGCTGTGGCAGGCTGGAAACCTCACATTGGGCTTGCTGACCGCAGCCGGCTTTTTGGGCGGTTTGCTGGTGTTTGCGTTGATTGCCTGGCTCGGTTTGAAATCGTTGCGCAGCCTGCGCCAATTGTTCAATCATCCCAGTTGGCGGTTCGCGGTGACGGCACTGCAACGCCGCTCGGGTGCGACGGTGGTGCAGATCGTGTCGCTGGCCTTGGGCCTGATGGCGTTGCTTTTGCTGACCGTGATACGCGCAGACTTGGTCGATGCGTGGCGAAAATCCACACCGGCCGATGCCCCGAACCAGTTTGTGATCAACATCCAACCGGATCAAAAAGCGCAAATCGAAAAGCGCCTGCTTGAAAACGGCATTCCCCATCCCGACTTGTATCCGATGATACGCGGCCGCTTGATTCAGATCAACGATAAGCCGATCACAGGCGGAACCTATGTCGACGACCGCGCCAAGCGGCTGGTGGAGCGTGAATTCAATCTGTCGACCATGCGCGACCTACCGCCGCTGAACAAAATCGTTGCAGGGCGCTGGTACGATGACCGGCAGCCCGAAGCATCGGTCGAAGAAGGCATCGCCAAGACCTTGCATATACGTCTCGGCGATAAACTGACCTTTGACGTTGCCGGTCAAACGGTGCAGGCATCGGTCACCAGTTTGCGCAAACTCGAATGGGGTTCGATGCGCGTCAATTTTTTCGTGATCATCAATCCGAAAGCAATCGATGACATGCCGCAGACCTGGATCACCGCATTTCGCCTGCCGGCGCCCAACATTGGGTTCGTCAATACGCTGACGCGCGATTTCCCCAACCTGACGGTGATTGATGTCGGCAGCGTCATCAAGCAAATTCAAGATGTGATCGATCAAGTCATCACCGCAGTGGAATTTCTGTTCCTGTTCACGCTAGCTTCCGGGATCTTGGTGTTGTATGCGGCGCTGGCCGGTTCGCAAGACGAGCGTACCAGGGAAGCGGGCATACTGCGTGTTTTAGGCGCAACCCGCATTCAGCTATCGCAGGCTCAATGGATAGAATTTGCACTGATCGGCGGTTTGGCCGGCGTGCTGGCCGCCACCGGTGCTGCGGCGGTGGGTTGGTCGCTGGCAAAATTCGTGTTCAGCTTTGAATGGAGTTTCGATCCTTTGGTGTGGCTGGCCGGCGTGGTGGTGGGCGCCGCCTGTGCGTTTATCGGCGGCTGGATCGGCTTGCGCAACGTGTTGAATCAACCGCCGTTACTGACTTTACGGGATGGTTAGTGTCCCGAGTCATTAATTCGTGGATTAAATATGTTGAGAATCGTCCCAATACTGCGTCACAAATGCGCGCAAGGCCTCGGCCTTGCTGTGCTTTGTTCCTTGTCTTGCGCCGATTTCACCACATTTAATTGTTCCACGAATTAATGACTCGGGACACTAGCCCGAAGCATGGCGTCCCGCAGCACAACCGCGATGCTATCATTGACCGTATGACAAACGAAGAAATCCAGCAACCCTCTGCCTTTGAGTTGATAGGCGGCGCTGCCAAATTGCGTGAAATGGTCGATCGGTTTTACGACTTGATGGACTTGGAACCGGATTTTGCCGGTATTCGCGCATTGCATCCGTCTAGTCTCGACGGCTCGCGCGACAAGCTATATTGGTTCTTATCCGGCTGGACCGGCGGGCCGAATCTGTATATCGAGCAATTCGGCCACCCGCGCCTGCGGGCGCGGCATTTGCCATATGCAATTGCCTCCGGCGAACGCGACCAATGGTTGCGCTGCATGGCCTCGGCGATGCAGGAAGTGGGCGTAGACGAAGCCTTGAAATTACGGCTGATGCAGTCGTTTTCCGATACCGCAGACTGGATGCGCAATAAGCCGGAGTAAGCCGCTAGACTGGAAAAGCGTGTTGCGCCCGGAACTGGCACGCACCGGATGCGTCAGCGCGAGGGCTGCAGGTTACATGCTGTACACTTGCTAAAAATCACACGCCGACAGGGCCAAACACGATGCCGTTCACAGAAATAATTATCCTGCTGCTCCTGGCTGCGGTTTTGCTGTTGCAGTTCGTCGCGTTACTGAAAGGACGAAGCAGCGACCTCTCTGCGCAATTGGCAAAACTGCAGAATGATTTGCAGCAGCACCAGCAACAAATTCATGAACGCAGCGAGCGTGAATTGCGCACCCAGATACAGACCACCGCACAAAGCACACGCCAGGAACTGACCGGCAACTTCGCGCAATTTCAGCAAACCCTGGCGGCGCAGTTGACCAGCGTGGCCACCATGCAAAATAGTCAGATCGACGGTTTTTCCCAACAACTCGGCAAGCTGAACGAAGCTAACGCGCTGCAATTGGAAGCGATGCGTCACGCAATCACGCAGCAGGCGCAAAGCGGGCGGGAAGAACAGTCCGCTGCGCTTAAGCGCTTCGGCGACACCTTGAACCAGACTTTGACCGTGTTGACCGAGTCCAATGCGCAGCGCATGACGGAAGTGCGGGCGACGCTGGAGGCAAAAATCAAGGAATTGCAGACCGACAACGGTGCGCGGCTCGAAGAGATGCGCAAGACGGTGGACGAGAAGCTGCACGCGACGCTGGAACAGCGTCTCGGCGAATCGTTCAAGCTGGTGTCCGACCGCCTGGAAAAAGTGCATCAGGGTTTGGGCGAAATGCAACAGTTGGCGATCGGTGTCGGCGACCTGAAACGCGTGCTGACCAACGTGAAGACGCGCGGCACCTGGGGTGAAGTGCAACTGGAAATGCTGTTGGAACAAGTGTTGACCGCCGATCAGTACGCAAAAAATGTGGAAACGGTTCCCGGTACCGGCGAGCGGGTCGAATTTGCGATCAAGCTGCCGGGCCAGGATCATGGCTTGACGCCGGTGTGGATGCCGATCGACGCGAAATTTCCGAAGGAGCAGTATGAGCGCCTGGTCGAGGCCGCCGATCGCGCCGATGCGGAGGGGGTCGCTGTGGCTGGACGCGAACTGGAGCGTGCGATACGCGGCGAAGCCAAAACCATCGCCGAAAAATACCTGTCGCCACCGTTGACTACCGATTTCGCCATCTTGTTTTTGCCTACCGAAGGTT
>PKWO01000117.1 GCA_003132085.1 Oxalobacteraceae bacterium
TGATCGACATGACGGCCGGGCCGGAGGGACTGGCGGTGGTGTCCACCATCATCAATCTGGCGCATTCACTGAAGCTCAAAGTGGTGGCTGAGGGCGTCGAGACCGATGAGCAATTACGCCTGCTCCGGTTGCTGCGTTGCAATGAAATGCAGGGCTATTTGTTTAGCAAACCGGTACCGAGCGAGATATTTGAAACTAGATTCCTGGTGCCCAACCTCAAATATTCTGCGAGCAAATCCGCCGAAAATAGCGCCTAGAGACACTGGCGCACGCCAAAATGCAGGTACATGTGGCCGTCGGCAAATGTCCGCTCCTAGCCGGTGCGTGCATTGCGACTGGGCAGTCGCAATGCAACTGGCATTGGAAAGTCCGGTGGAGTCCTTCGCGTTTTGCTTGATAAGCTGAAGTACCTTCGGCATGAATTAGCATATAAGGCATGCTGGTTGCCACAGTTAAGTCGTTCAGACGATAGGGCTGCGGATGATCGGTATCAGGCTGAATTAATGAATCCAGGCAATCGCATTGTCGTCGATTCCAATTTTGGAGCGCATGATCGACCGGATCACATTGAAGGGTCAATTTACGCGCTAAGCCGAAGCCGCGCGAGTTGCAGCCGTGGCGATGGCGGTGGTCAACAAGACGTTCGGGTGCATCGGCGCCTAAGCTCCATTTAGCGGGTATTGATCAACGCGCCAGCTTTCGGGCGATCTGACGTAATCATGGAGATCCCTGAATGCCGGGAAATTAGCGCAAGAAATTTTTTCGTACCAATTCTTGACGTGACCGCTCAATACGCGGGGCGGTTCCGAGGGTATTGGGGGCGTGTCACTGATGCGCGATATCACGATCAGCAGCTTTGGCTCAATGGGGGCGGTTTGCTCATTCGAATCTTTGGAACCTGCCATTCAATTGCAATTTCTGCACATCATCTGATGGCGTTCTCCACTGCATTTCACAACTGTGGCAGAATCTGGATCGAACGTGTTGCGTGGGTGCGCCTTATCTAACGGCTGTCGTCCGGTTATGTTAATGGTGGTTGATTGTAATTACTGGATGCCTAATTTGGCATTCGCAAAGGTGTCACCAAAAGTGTCACCAAACTCCCCAAAAACCAAAAAGGGCTACAGACCGAAATCTGTAACCCCTTGATTATATTGGTGCGGCTGGCAGGAATCGAACCCACGACCCCTTGGTTCGTAGCCAAGTACTCTATCCAGCTGAGCTACAGCCGCGTAAAACGAAAGTATAGCACGACTTCAACTCATTTTGGAAGCCCTATTTCGTGTTGACAATAACATGGCGCTGCTCTCCGGGATTGTGTACTGACTTGCGCGAATAAGTGGAATCTGCCGCGATCGGGGCATTGCTTTACAAAATACTTATGATAAAGTCGATTCCGCGCCATTTTCTCGATGATGCGGAATCAGATCACCAAGACACGAACAAGGAAGAACAATCGACATGATGCATGCAGAATGGCTGCCAATAGTCATGCAAGGCTCGTTCAGCGAAATTTACGTCATCGATTGCGAAACGCTACGGTTTGTGAAAGTCAATCAGGCTGCGTGCGCGAACCTGCAATACGACGCCAGCGAACTGCTCGGGAAGACACCGGCGGATATCGCCAGCAATCTGACGACTGATGCCATTGAGTCGGTCTTGCGGCCTTTGCGTCAGGGTTTGACGGCGCAAGCTACGCTGGATACGATGCATGTGCGCAGGGATGGGACAACCTACCCGATCGAGTTCCATCTATACTACT
Source organism: Oxalobacteraceae bacterium (assembly GCA_003132085.1). Lineage (GTDB taxonomy): Bacteria > Pseudomonadota > Gammaproteobacteria > Burkholderiales > Burkholderiaceae_D > PKWO01. Next base: position 1,763 of record PKWO01000117.1, read on the forward strand.
GTCCATCGCAGCCGCAGCCGGTCTTCATCGCCATCGGCAACGATATCAGCTTTCGCTATGAGGCCGCCAAGGCGCTCCGCTCGAGCGAGGCACGTTTCCATGCAATTGTATCCCATACGCCGGGCCTGGTTTTTCAGTTTCTGCGGCGTGCCGATGGCAATATTTCCTTCTGTTACCTGAGCGAAGGTTGCCATGCGCTGCTGGGAATTTCCGCGGATCAGTTGCTGCAAGACTCCGGGCTTTTTCTGACGCTCATTTTGCCGGAAGACCGGGCATCTTACGTTGAGTCGATGAACGCGTCTGCCGGCGACATGAAGAGCTGGAACTGGGAGGGACGCATTTGGATCGAGGCCTGGAAAGACATCAAATGGATCAATCTCCGCGCAACCCCGCATGCACTGAAGGACGACAGCGTGCAGTGGGAGGGGATCATGACCAATATCAACGACAGCAAACTGGAGCAGGCTGAAATTACGCGTTCGCGCGCCCAGTTGGCTGAGTTGTCGGCGCACGTCGAGAGAGTCAAGGAACAGGAACGCACCCGTATCGCGCGCGAGATTCACGACGACCTGGGCGGCAATTTGACGGCGATAAAAATGGCGCTGACCCTGCTCACTCGCCGTTTGCCTGCCGCCGACGGCGTGCTGATTGAAAAAGCCGGCTATGTCGATTCGCTGGTGGACCGCACGATTGAAACGGTACATCGGATTTCCGGCGATTTGCGGCCCAGCGTGCTCGATTTCGGATTGGTCGCGGCAATTGACTGGCAGGCCAAAGAGTTTGAGAAGCAATTGGGAATTCCCTGCGAGTTTTCATCGAACAAGGAAGAGATCGACCTGCATCTCGACCAGGCAACGGCGTTGTTTCGCATCTTCCAGGAGGCGTTGACCAATATCGGCAAGCATGCGCGGGCTGGCCGTGTGACGGTGCGGCTGGTTCGCGCCAGGCGTAGCGTGCAGTTGGAAATCACGGACAATGGGCGAGGAATGACGACGACCGATCGCCTGAAGCCTAAATCCTTCGGCATTCGCGGCATGGTTGAACGTGTGCACGCGCTGGGTGGTAATCTGTCGATCAATGCGGCGCCGCTGGGCGGAACCGTTGTGGCGATCAAGATACCGTTGGTTGACAGTGTCGTGCATGGAAAGTGACGAAATCAAGGTAAGCTTATGGCCGCAAAAGAAGTCATCAAAATACTGATCGCCGATGACCACGCGATTGTCCGCGAGGGGCTCAAACAGATACTGGCCGACACCAAGGACATCGAGGTTGCCGGCTATGCCGAGAATGGATTGGATGCCATCAAACTGGCCCGCCGGGGCGGTTGTCAGGTGTTGCTTCTGGATATTTCCCTTCCTGATCGCAGCGGCATAGAGGTACTCAAGCAGTTGCGCAAGGAATGCCCGCAACTTGCCGTGCTGATGTTGTCGATGCATCGGGAAGACCAATATGCGATCCGTTCGCTCAAGGCCGGGGCGGCCGGTTATCTGAACAAGCAGAGCGCGCCCGCTGATCTGGTCATTGCAATTCGTCAGGTCGCCTCGGGCAAGAAATATATTAGCGCGGCGTTGGCGCAGGAGCTTGCCAGTCAGATTGGCGACGATCACGAAACTCCTTTGCATCAAACGCTTTCCGATCGCGAGTACCAGACCTTAACGTTGATCGCCTCGGGAAAATCCGTGAGCGAGATCGCCACCGAACTGACGTTGTCGGTTAAAACCATCAGCATGTATCGCTCCCGCTTGTTGCAGAAAATGAAATTGAAGCATAATGCTGAATTGACTCACTACGCTATCAGGAATCACCTGGTGGATGAGGGCGAATAGCGCGCGTTGCGCCGATATCTACTGAGCAGTTTTTCCAAACATCGAATACCGTTTTTTAGGTTTAAGCAATAAATAATGAAAGTCTACAACCTCCGTTGTAACGACGACCATCGCTTTGAGGGATGGTTTTCATCTGAAGACGACTTTGTCTCGCAGTCTGCACAGCGTCAAATTGCCTGCCCGTTGTGCGGCAACAGCAGCATCACCAAACTGCCATCTGCGCCTCGCCTGAATCTTTCTGGTGCGCAAGCGCCGGTTGCGGCTGCCGTCGATCGGCAGCAGGAACAATGGCTCAACATGGCGCGCGAATTGATCGCCAATACCGAAGATGTCGGCACCCAGTTTGCGGAGGAGGCGCGCCGCATGCACTATAACGAAGTCGCGCAGCGCAATATCCGCGGCGTGACTACGGCCGACGAGCGCGATGCATTGGGGGAGGAGGGGATCGACGTGCTGCCGTTCCTCATTCCCAATGTGCTGAAGCAATCGCTGCAATAGGCGCTGCAATAAGCGCTGTAATAAGCCTTGCAATAGACGCTGCAATAAGCGCTGCAATAATCATCTCTCGGCAGAATCGCATTTCCGTCGAGTAAGGTATGCGTGACGCAACGCGCCTNNCTGCGGTGCTCTGTGTACATTGCGTACACGTCCGCTCCTCGGCTCGACCTTGGGCACTTTTGGGAATTTTTAGAGGCGCCCTTGAATCGTTACGAATCGTTTTGCATTTCTGGAATCCGCTGTATAATCATTTCTGAACGATCGTGCTTTTTGGTTAAAAAACAAGGGGACAGCATGGATTTGAACTATACGGCGGAAGATTTTGCCTTCCGCGATACAGTGCGCGCCTTTCTGGATGCGAATCTGCCAAAAGACTTGCAGCACAAGGTGTTGAACCACAAACGCTTGTCCAAAGAGGACATTACGCGTTGGCACAAAATTATTGCCAAACAAGGCTGGATGGCAACCGGTTGGCCAGTGGAATACGGCGGTACCGGCTGGAGTCCGGTTCAGCGGCATATCTGGGAAGAAGAATGCGCGCGTGCCGGCACGCCGTTTACGCTGCCCTTCGGTGTCGCCATGGTAGCCCCCGTCATCATGGCCTTCGGCAACGAAGCCCAAAAGCGCTATTACCTGCCGCGCATCCTGAATTTCGACGATTGGTGGTGCCAGGGTTATTCCGAACCCGGTTCCGGCTCCGATCTGGCTTCGCTTAAAATGCGGGCAGAGCGCCAAGGCGATCATTACATTGTCAACGGCCAGAAAACCTGGACCACGCTCGCTCAGTTTGCCGACATGATTTTTTGCCTGGTGCGCACCGACACCGGCGCCCGCAAGCAGGAAGGCATTTCCTTTCTGCTGATCGACATGCACACGCCCGGCATTACCGTGCGCCCGATCATCATGATGGATGAAGAGCATGAAGTGAACGAAGTCTTTTTCGACAACGTCAAGGTGCCGGTCGAGAATCTGGTCGGAGAAGAAAACAAGGGCTGGACATACGCCAAGTATTTGCTGGGCCACGAACGCACCAATATTGCGGCGGTTGGCCGGGCCAAGCGCGAGTTGCTGTTTGTGAAGCGGGTCGCGATGGATCAGCAAAAGAATGGCAAGCCGTTGCTGGATGATCCGCTGTTTTCCGCCAAAGTGGCCAACCTGGAAATTGAATTGATGGCACTCGAGATAACCGTGTTGCGCGTGATCTCCAGCGATAGCTCCAAACGCGGGCCGGGGCCGGAAGCGTCAATGTTGAAAGTCAAGGGTACCGAAGTGCAGCAAACCTTGACCGAGTTGATGGTGGAGGCGGTCGGGCCGTATGCAATGCCATTCGATGCCGCCTATCTGAACGGCGAACATGAACATAGCGTGGCCGAGGATGACGATGCGGCGCCGCTCGCCGCGCACTACTTCAATTATCGCAAGACGTCGATTTACGGCGGCTCCAACGAAATTCAGAAAAATATCATCACCCAAATGATTTTGGGACTGTGAGGCGACATGGACTTCAATTTCACCCAAGAGCAACAACAATTTTCAGATGCGCTGCGGCGTTGGATCGACAAGGACTACCGCTTCGAACAACGGAATAAAATCGTGCTATCGGAGCAAGGCGTATCGGACGCCGCATGGGCAACCTTGGCAGAACTGGGCATGATGGCTTTGCCGGTGCCGGAAGAGAGCGGCGGTTTCAACGGTTCCGCCATCGATATGATGGTCGTCATGCATGAGTTGGGGCGCGGGCTGGTCATCGAACCGTATTTCGCGACGGTGCTGGCGGTCGAGTTTCTCAAGCGTTCGGCGGGTCACGCAAACCTGCTGGAGCAAGTTGCGACCGGTGAATTGAAACTGGCATGCGCGCTGGGCGAAAAGCAGGCGCGGCACGAATTGTTCGACATTGCGACCGCCGCGCAAACCGCGCAAACCGATAGCGGCGGATTCACGCTCAACGGCACCAAAACCGTGGTGCTGCATGGCGCGCAGGCGGACCAGTTGATTGTGTCGGCGCGCACCGGCGGCGCCCAGCGCGCTACCGAGGGCATTTCGCTATTCGTCGTGCCTGCCACAGCGGCCGGCGTGTCGCGCCGCGACTACCGCACGATCGACTGCCAACGCGCGGCCGACATCACTTTCAGCAACGTCAAGTTGCCGGCCTCGGCCTTGCTCGGCAAGCTGGGCGCGGGCTGGGAGGTGCTGGATGCCGTCAGCGATTACGGCGTGGCGCTGCTCTGTGCGGAAGCGGTGGGGGCAATGGAGGCGCTCAATAGCGCCACGCTGGAATACCTGAAGACGCGCCAGCAGTTCGGCGTGCCGATCGGGAAATTCCAGGCGCTGCAGCACCGCATGGCGGAAATGTACATGCAATTGGAGCAAGCGCGTTCCATGGCGACGCTGGCCGCAGTCAAGGTGTCGTCGCCCGATGCCGACGAGCGCCGCCGCACCGTATCGGCAGCGAAAGTCAAGATAGGGCAGGCAATGAAATACGTCGGCCAGCAAGCGGTTCAACTGCATGGCGGCATGGGTGTGACCAATGAATTGCCGGCTGCACATCACTTCAAGCGCTTGAAGTGATGTGC
>PKWO01000580.1 GCA_003132085.1 Oxalobacteraceae bacterium
CCGCAAATGCAAAACAACCTGCGGCTGCGCTACAAGGTGGCGATGGAAGTGCGCAAGTTCCTCGACGAGAATGGTTTTATCGATATCGAAACCCCGATGCTGACCAGTTCGTCCCCGGAAGGCGCGCGCGACTACCTGGTGCCGTCGCGGGTCAACGCAGGGCATTTCTTTGCGTTGCCGCAATCGCCGCAATTGTTCAAGCAATTGCTGATGGTTGCCAACTTCGATCGTTATTACCAGATTACCAAATGCTTCCGCGACGAAGATTTGCGTGCAGACCGCCAGCCGGAATTTACCCAGATCGATTGCGAAATGTCGTTCATGTCGGAACAGGAAATCCGCGACATATTTGAGGAAATGATTCGTCTGGTGTTCAAGAAGACGCTGAATATCGATTTGCCGAATCCGTTTCCGGTGATGGATTTTGCCACCGCGATGGGCACATACGGTTCCGACAAGCCGGATATGCGCGTAAAGCTGGCGTTTACCGACTTGACCCATGTGATGAAAGACGTTGAGTTCAAGGTGTTCGCCACCGCGGCCAACTCGGAAGGCGGGCGCGTAGTCGGCTTGCGCGTGCCGGGCGGGGTTGCGATGCCGCGTTCGGAGATCGACGCCTACACCCAATTCGTCGCGATCTATGGCGCCAAGGGCCTGGCCTATATCAAGGTCAACGAAAAGGCTAAAGGGCGCGATGGCTTGCAATCGCCTATCGTCAAAAATTTGCACGACGCGGCATTGGCGCAAATCATCGAGTTGACCGGTGCGCAAGACGGCGACTTGATTTTCTTCGGCGCCGACAAGGCCAAGGTCGTCAACGATGCGATCGGCGCGCTGCGCGTGAAGATCGGGCGTTCCGAATTCGGCAAAAATCACGACCTGTTCGACGATGTCTGGAAGCCGTTGTGGGTGGTCGACTTCCCGATGTTCGAATACGACGAAGAAGGACAGCGCTGGAAAGCGACCCATCATCCGTTTACCGCGCCGAAAGACGGTCATGAGGACATGCTGGAAAGCGATCCGGGCAAGTGCGTGGCCAAAGCGTACGACATGGTTTTGAATGGTTGGGAGCTGGGCGGCGGCTCGGTGCGTATCCACCGCGCCGATGTGCAGAGCAAAGTGTTCCGCGCGCTCAAGATCGACGCCGAAGAAGCGCAACTCAAGTTCGGCTTCCTGTTGGATGCGCTGCAATACGGTGCGCCGCCGCATGGCGGTCTGGCGTTCGGCCTGGATCGTATCGTCACGATGATGACCGGTGCCGAATCGATCCGCGACGTCATCGCTTTCCCGAAAACGCAACGCGCGCAATGTTTGCTGACCCACGCGCCGTCGATAGTAGACGAGAAGCAATTGCGAGAGCTGCACATCCGTGTGCGTAATGTCGAGCCTGACATCAAAGCCTAATCCGGATATTGCTAAAATAAGAGCGGGTAGCGGCGCCTGTGTACAAAATTCCCGAATCGGTGCTGGTCGTGATTCATACCGATGCGCTGGATGTATTGCTGATCGAGCGCGCCGACAAACCCGGATATTGGCAGTCGGTTACCGGTTCCAAGGATGTGTTGGATGAGCCTTTGCGCGATACGGCGATCCGGGAAGTTGCGGAGGAAACCGGTATTCGCATCGGCGATTCCGTCGGCGCGTCGTCGGTGCCGCAGATTGCATTGCAAGACTGGCATTTGTCCAACATTTACGACATCTATCCGGTTTGGCGCCATCGCTATGCGCCCGGCGTCACGCAAAATAACGAGCACGTGTTTGGCTTGGTAGTGCCACCCAGCATTCCGGTGACGCTTAGTCCGCGCGAACACCTGCGCTATGCATGGCTACCTTACCGGGAGGCGGCAGATAAATGTTTTTCGCCCTCCAATGCGGAGGCAATTTTGCAATTGCCTGACAGGCAAGCCGATTCGCGACGTCAGTGAACTATCGCTTATAAGCGCCGGCCGCAGGCTATGCAGGAGTAAAATGGACAGCATGAAACTTCGCGTTGCCACCTATAATATCCATAAGGGCGTGACCACATTTCGCAGCGTTCCGCGCATTCATGCGTTGAAGCAGGCGTTGACAACGATAGATGCCGATATCCTGTTCTTGCAAGAGGTGCAAGGGCGTCATGACCGGCATGCGTTGCGCCACGGCCATTTGTGGCCGGAAGAGGCGCAGCATGAGTTTCTGGCGGGTGACACGCATCATTCCGCTTACGGCATGAATGCGGTCTACGATCACGGTCATCACGGAAATGCGTTGGTGAGCAGTTACCCGATCGGCTCCAGCGGCAATCAAGATATTTCAGATCATGCGTTCGAACAGCGCGGGATTTTGCATTGCGTGGTGCAAACGCCAAAGGGCGAGATACATTGCTACGTCGTGCATCTGGGTTTGTTTGCCGGTGGCAGAAGGCGCCAGACCCAGACCCTGATCGAAGCAGTGCTCGGCTCAGCAACCGACGATGCGCCGGTTATCATCGCCGGCGACTTCAACGACTGGGGCAATCAGTTAAGCGCGGAATTACGCAACCGGCTCGGTGTGACTGAAGTGTTCGACGGGCAGAAGAAGCCGGGCATCAATTCTTTCCTGCGGCAACTAGGTGGGTACGGACCGAAACTCCAGCCGGCGCGAACCTTCCCCGCGGCGTTGCCCTGGCTGCGGCTTGACAGGATCTATCTGCGCGGCTTTACCGTACAGTCAGCGGAGGTATTGCGTGGCGCGCAATGGGCGCAATTGTCGGATCATGCCCCCATCCTGGCGACGCTGCACTTGACTTGACTTGACTTGGTCGGCGCGACTTACCCTTTTGGCAGGCTTTGTCGTTCGCAGTGCGAATTCCGCAACGCTGGACGCCTTGCATTATTTCGGCAATGTAGAATTCTCATCCAACGGACACTCTTCATTCCATGCGCTCGCTAACCTTTACTGCCGATAATCAGGTTTTGCTGTTGCATTGCGGCGCCGAATTTTTTCCGGCGTTGATCGATGCTATCGATGGCGCTGCGGTCGAGATTTACCTAGAAACCTATATCTTCGCTGCCGATCAGGTGGCCGGTGCGGTCAAGGCCGCACTTGGACGGGCGGTCGCCAGAGGGGTAAAGGTGTATGTCATCACCGACTGGGTGGGCACAGGGCGTCTCCACACCGCGCTGCTGGCGCAGGAATTCGCGCAAGCCGGGATCAACCACCGGAGCTTCAATCCATGGTTTCGGCGCGGAATAGCGCGCACCCACCGCAAACTGTGCGTCGTGGACCAGCGGCTGGCATTTGTCGGGGGCCTCAATATCATCGATGACCTGCGCGCCGACGATGATTTCACCCAACGACTGACGGCGCCGCGCTGGGATTTTGCAGTGCGTATCGAGGGGCCTTTGGTGGCCGACATACACCTGGAAATCAGCGCGCAATGGTTCCGCCTGGGGCGTCTGAAACTGAAATCGCGCTGGGAGCTTTTTCGGGAAACCCGCAGCGGGTTGCGTGCCGTCGGCGGCGCCCCGGTACTGGCTACGCTAGTAGTGCGCGACAACCTGCGGAATCGGCGCACGATTCAACGCGCGTATTTGCATGCATTGGGCCACGCCCGCAAAAGCGTGGTGTTTGCCAATCCCTATTTCGCGCCGGGGCGTAAACTGCGGCGCGNNAGGCCGCAGCCCGCGGCGTCGACGTCACCTTGTTGCTTGGCGTAGGGCAGTTTCAACTGCAGGATGCGGTTGCGCACTCGTTTTACCCAAAGCTGCTGAGAAGCGGCGTCAAGCTGGTTGAATATCATAAGGCGCAATTGCACGCCAAGGTCGCCGTCGTCGACGACGACTGGGCTACGGTAGGGTCAAGCAACTACGACGGTCTTAGCCTGTTTGTGAATCAAGAGGCCAATGTCGTTATCAAGGATGTGAAATTTTCCAACGATTTGCGGACCCAGATCAAACGCGCGGTGGCCGACGGCATAACGGTCCACTTTGCCGATTATGCGAATATCCGGTGGTACAAGCGGGTCTGGTACGGCTTCGCGTATCTGGTCTATGAAACGATCATTCGCGTGGTGACCTGGAGCAAATATATTTAATCGATATCACTGAATCGGTGCGCCGTTCGCGCTAGAGCCAAGCCCCCTTGTACAAAATCGGCCCGGCGGCGGAAGTTGTCGGCTTGATTTTACATTTGCCGGCTGCAGCATGGTTAAACGGTATACTTGGCATATGCCGAAATAGATTCGATTGCCGATGGGAATTTGCTGTCGGCGTGGATACAATTAGCCTCAACACCATGCTGCTTTTGATTTCATGCAAATAATGACCGATACCGTACGCATCGACAAATGGTTGTGGGCGGCGCGATTTTTCAAGACGCGCACGCTGGCCGGCAACGCTGTCGAGGCGGGAAAGGTGCGTGTGGACGGCGAGCGCATAAAGCCGGCGCGCAGTCTCAGAATTGGCGATTTGCTCGAGATTGATAATGGCGCAACCGCCTGGCAAGTGAGCGTATTGGCGCTGGCCGACGTGCGCGGGTCGGCGATGGTGGCGCAAACCTTGTATGCGGAAACCACGCAAAGCGTGGCGAAACGGCAATTGGTGGCCGATCAAAACCGGTATTTTCGGGAGCCCGGGGCTGCTTTTAAAGGGCGACCAACCAAGCGGGATCGCCGGCAAATGGACAAGCCCACTTCATAGCCGCGCGTGTTACATGCAGATTAGATGCAGATTACATGCAGATCGCATGAGGAGCGACTATTCATGCTGTACGGCATGAATAGAACTGCTCCTCTAAGTTGTGGTTTGACTTTCGCATTTGAATGCATAATAGTACGAGCGTTCGATTCAGTATATCCTAGTTGCTTACGCAACCCTTTCTATGGAACTAACAGTGGCATTGAATCTTGGCAACACAGCGCAAAAATTTATGCGTAAAGGTGAACTTACTCGCGCGGCGATTCTCGACGTCGCGCTTGATCTTGCCAGTCGCGATGGCTTGGAAGGGCTGACCATCGGTTTGTTGGCAGACAAGATGAACATGAGCAAGTCAGGCGTGTTCGCGCATTTCGGCTCGCGCGAAGATTTGCAGATTGAAGTACTGAAGATGTATCACCATCATTTCGAGCAGGAAGTGTTTTATCCCAGCATGAAAGAGCCGCGCGGCTTGCCGCGCCTGGAGTCGATGTTTGCCCGCTGGGTCAAACGCGTCACCATCGAAATTGCCTCGGGCTGCATCTATATCAGCGGTGCGGTTGAATACGACGACCGGCCCGGCGCCATCCGTGAAGAGTTGGTCGGCATGGTGCGTGCATGGCAAGATGCGTTGTATCGCTGCGTGCAGCAGGCGGTCGATATGGGCCATTTGCGCAGCGATACCGACCCGCAGCAAATCGTCTATGAAATGTATGGGCTGATGCTGGCGTTGCACCACGATGCCCGTTTCATCAAGCGGCCCGGCAGCGTGGATCGCGCGCAACTCGGCTTTGCACGCCTGCTTGAAGTATACAAGAACCCGCATTCGGCGACCAAGCCGGGTGCAATTCCGAATCATCATTCCGCTGCGAAAAAAGCAGCTCAATCAATTTAGTTGTCAGGAGATAGTCATGGGCCAATATATCGCTCCGTTGCGAGACATGCAATTTGTGTTGCACGAGTTATTGCATGTAGAAGAGGAGCTGAAGCAACTGCCCAAGCACGCCGAGGTTGATGCGGAGATTATCAATCAGGTGTTGGAAGAAGGCGGAAAATTCACATCCGAGGTGTTGTTCCCGCTAAATCATTCCGGCGACCGCGAGGGTTGCCACCTGAATAAAGAGACGCATGTCGTCACCACGCCTAAGGGCTTCAAGGAAGCCTACAAGCAATATGTGGAAGCCGGCTGGCCGTCATTGTCTTGCGACCCGGAGCACGGCGGTCAGGGTTTGCCCCTCGTATTGAACAACTCGTTCTACGAGATGTTGAATTCATCCAACCAGGCATGGAGCATGTACCCGGGTTTGTCGCACGGCGCGTACGAGTGCCTGCACGAGCATGGAACCCCGGAGCAAAAGAGTCTGTACCTGCCCAAGCTGGTAAGCGGCGAGTGGACCGGCACCATGTGTTTGACCGAACCGCATTGCGGCACCGATCTGGGCATGCTGCGCAGCAAGGCGGAGCCTCAGGCTGACGGCTCTTATAAAATTTCGGGCGGCAAAATCTTTATCTCGGCCGGTGAACACGACATGGCCGACAATATCCTGCATTTGGTGCTGGCGCGTCTGCCGGACGCGCCGACCGGAACCAAGGGAATTTCCCTTTTTCTGGTGCCGAAATTCATCCCGAATGCCGACGGCAGTCTCGGCGCGCGCAATGCCGTCACTTGTGGCGCGATTGAAGAAAAGATGGGCATCCACGGCAATTCGACCTGCCAGATCAATCTGGATAGCGCAACCGGTTGGATGATCGGCCAGCCGAACAAGGGCTTGAACGCGATGTTCGTGATGATGAATGCAGCCCGCTTGGGGGTTGGCATGCAATCGCTCGGCTTGACTGAAATTGCCTATCAAAATGCAGTGATTTATGCGAAGGACCGCATTCAGGCGCGTAGCCTGACCGGGCCGAAAGAACCGGACAAGCCGGCCGACCCGATTATCGTCCACCCCGATGTGCGCCGCATGTTGTTGACCGCAAAAGCCTATGCCGAAGGCGCGCGTGCATTTTGCTCGTATGTGGCCCTGCAAATCGACAAGGAATTGAATCACCCGGACGAAGAAGTGCGCAAGGAAGCGGCTGATCAAGTGGTATTGCTGACGCCGATCATCAAGGCATTCATCACCGACAACGCGTGGATTGCCACGTCGGAGGCGATGCAGGTATTCGGCGGCCACGGTTACATCGCCGAATGGGGCATGGAACAATACGTGCGCGATGCCCGCATCAACATGATTTACGAAGGCACCAACACCGTCCAGTCGCTCGATTTGCTGGGCCGCAAAGTGCTGATGGACAACGGCGCAAAATTGCGCAAATTCGGTGCGCAGGTGCAGGCTTTCGTAGAAGAGAACGGTACCGATGAAGCGATGAGCGAATT
>PKWO01000406.1 GCA_003132085.1 Oxalobacteraceae bacterium
TGGTCGGGGTCGGCGATGCCGAATGCGATGGTGACGCGATCGATAAATCGCGGTTCCGGCACCGCGATACCTTGCCCGGCAAAATAATCGCCGGCGGCAAACACCAATTCATACTGTCCGACCCGCAACTGGTCCCCTTCCAGCAACGGTGCGTCGCAACGCCCATCGCGGTTGGTCACCACGCTTTTCAGCAGGGTCCTGCCTTGCGCTCCAACCGCATACAATTCAATTGCGACATGCGCTGCAGGTTTTCCTTGCGTGACGTCGAGAACGTGCGTACTGAGCTTTCCCATCATTTCTCCTATATTGGCGGAATGAATCCAGTTATCAGCCAAATCTTATACCGCCTGCACACGATCAATATACTATTCGGCATATAACTTGCATATATGCCGGGATTCGACAAACCAATGACTGCAAACTCTCCTTGAAACCAATGCCCCCTAACCTGCCGATGAGCAAAACCTTATTGATCCGGCATGCCCGCGTACTCGTCACGATGGACGCGGCGCGCCGCGAAATTGCCGACGGCGCCATTTTCATGCGCGACCACGTGATCGAGCAAGTAGGGGCCAGCGCCGACTTACCGCAAAGCGCCGACGAGGTAATTGATGCCACCGATCATGTCGTGATGCCGGGATTGATCAATACGCATCACCACATGTATCAAAGCCTGACGCGGGTAATTCCGGAAGCGCAGAACGGCGAATTGTTCAATTGGCTGACCAATCTTTACCCTATCTGGGCTAACCTGACGCCCGCGATGGTGCATGTCTCCAGTTTGACTGCGATGGCTGAACTGATGCTGTCCGGCTGCACCACCAGTAGCGACCATCTGTATATCTATCCAAACGGCTGCAAACTGGACGATAGCATTGAGGCGGCCGAAAAAATCGGTATACGCTTTCATGCGGCACGCGGCTCAATGAGCGTCGGGCAATCGAACGGCGGTTTGCCGCCGGATTCGGTAGTCGAAAGAGAACCGGCGATCTTGAAAGATACACAGCGACTGATCGAAACGTATCATGACGCAGAGCGCTACGCGATGCTGCGCATCGTGGTCGCACCTTGCTCACCGTTCTCCGTTTCGCGCGATTTGATGCGTGAGTCTTCCTCGCTGGCCCGGCACTATGGCGTATCGCTGCACACCCATCTGGCGGAAAATGCCAACGATATCGCGTACAGCCGCGAAAAATTCAATATGACACCCGCCCAATACGCCGAAAGTTGCGGCTGGGTCGGACCCGACGTCTGGCATGCCCATTGCGTACAACTCGATGAAGAAGGCATTTATCTATTTGCCCGCAGCGGCACCGGTATCGCCCATTGCCCGTGTTCGAATATGCGGCTGGGGTCCGGGATTGCACCTATCCGCAAGATGCTCGATGCCGGCGTAGCGGTGGGCTTGGGCGTAGACGGTTGTGCGTCGAATGACTCCGGCCATATGCTCGGCGAAGTAAGGCAGGCGATGCTGTTGCAGCGTGTCGGCTTCGGGCCGGATGCGATGACCGCCCGCCAAGCCTTGGAAATGGCCACGCTGGGCGGCGCCAAGGTGTTGAACCGGGACGATATCGGCGCCCTCGTTCCTGGGATGGCGGCCGATGTCGTGCTATTCGATCTCAGGCAGATCGGCTTTGCCGGTGCGCTGCATGATCCGGTAGCGGCACTCGTATTTTGCACACCGGCGAATGTAGCATATAGCATCATAAACGGCCGCGTAGTGGTGCGCGAAGGCACCTGCACGACAGTGGAGTTGGGCGTTGTGCGCGAACGACAAAACCTTCTTGCGTTGGAGTTGGCGCAAGCGGCACGCTAACCGGCCTGCCGCGGCAACTGTTGCATAGCGCCGGCAGCCCGCATCCGGCGCACCGTTAGGCGTCTGGATGAAAACTATGCCCGAGCGATACCGGCTGGTTCAGCAATATGGTTTGCGGATCCCGGCAAATAATCACTAACACCACCACCGTCGCCAAATATGGCAGCATCGAGAACAACTCTGAAGGCAAGCCTAGTCCAACACCCTGCGCGTACATCTGCAGTACGGTCACACCGCCGAACAGGTAGGCGCCGCCCACCACACGCAACGGCTTCCAGGTCCCAAACACCACCAGCGCCAACGCGATCCAACCTTTTCCTGCGGTCATGCCTTCCACCCACATCGGGGTCTGCACGATAGACAAATAGGCGCCCGCAATGCCGGCCGCGGCGCCGCCGAACATGACCGCCAGATAGCGGATCAGAATTACCGGATGGCCGATCGCATGGGCCACCGTCGGCGATTCGCCGACGGCGCGCATTTTCAGACCGGCGTGGCTTTTGGTCAGGAACCAGTGCACCGCCAAAAGCACCGCCAGCGACAGATAGACCATGATGTCGTAGTGAAACAGCAGCAGACCAAGCACCGGCAACTGCGACAATAGCGGAATCTCGACACCCTTCAAACCCTGGATCGAAGCACCGGCCAGATCGTGTCCGACGAAGGCCGACAGGCCGATTCCAAACAGCGTCAGCGCCAACCCGGTCGCCACTTGGTTGGCCTGCAAACTGAGTGTCAGAAAGGCGAAGATCAGCGACATGCCGACCCCGGCCGTTGCCGCTGCGGCGAAGCCCACAGCCGCACTGCCGGTCGCCAGCGTAGCGGCAAAACCGGCAACCGCGCCGACCAGCATCATGCCCTCGATGCCCAGGTTGAGCACGCCGGCTTTTTCGACCACTGTTTCGCCGAGCGCCGCGTAAATCAGCGGCGTGGCCGCGGCCACGGTGCTGGCAATGATGGAAAGGGTAGGATTAGCCGGATTCATGCAGTCTCCTTGACGACAGCGATAGAATCGGGCTGGCGGACCAGGCTGACATTTTTTAATCTGAAGGTGATGAACAGATCGGCTGCGAGCAGGTAAAACAGCAGCAGACCTTGAAACAGGCCGGTAATGGCCGACGGCAGCGCCATTTGCATCTGTGCCGATTCGCCGCCGAGGTACAGCAGCGACATCAGCAGCGAGCCGAGCACGATGCCAACTGGATGCAGACGCCCGATCCAGGCCACGATGATGGCGGCGAAACCGTAACCGGGCGATATCTGTGCCTGCAACTGCCCGATCGGGCCGGCCACTTCGCACAGACCAGCCACCCCGGCGCTGGCACCGCTGATGAGGAGTGCCAGCCAGACGTTGCGCTGCTTGGAAAAGCCTGCATAGGCGGCCGCGGCAGGCGCCAGGCCAGCCACCTGCATGCGGTAACCGGCGTAGGTCTTGCTGGAAAACAGCCAGGAAGCCAGCGCCAGCAACAGTCCCAGAATGAAGCCCCAGTTAGTGCGCGCACCTTCCATCAGAAGCGGCATCAGGTGCGCGTCGGTAAACGTCTTGGACTGCGGGAAATTAAAGCCTTGGGGATCGCGCCACGGGCCGTGCACCAGATACGACAGCAGCAATTGCGCGATATACACCAGCATCAGTGTCACCAATATCTCGCTGGTATTGAAGCGATTGCGCAGGAAGGCCGGAATCGCCGCCCAGGCCATGCCGCCCAGCGCACCGACAGCCAGCATCAACGGCAAGCCCCAAGTCGCGGTGCTGTCTCCCAGCCACAGCGCTACGCCGCCGCCGGCAATCGCTCCCATCGTCAGTTGGCCTTCGGCGCCGATGTTCCAGACATTGGCGCGAAAACCCAGCGCCAGCCCGAGCGCGCACAGCAGCAGCGGCGTGGCCTTGAGCAGTAGTTCGCCGACGCCGTACATGGTTTGCAGCGGCTTGATAAAAAATACGTAAAACGCCTGCTCCGGAGCCTTGCCGAGCACGGTGAAAATGACGATTCCCGTCAACAGCATCGCCACCGCCGCCAACAGCGGCGAGGCGACCCGCATGACGGGCGATGGGGCCGGCCGACGCTCAAGTCTGAGCAAGATGACTCTCCTGTTGGAAGGACGGGTAGGAACCGGGGTTGTCATCAGGACGATCGGCAACCTCTGGCGGCAGCCCATCAAAATTGCCGCTCATCCAGTTGCCGATTTGCTCGATACTGGTATCGGCCAGCCGCACCACCGGCGACAGGCGACCATCGGCCAGCACGCAGATGCGATCGCTGATGGCGAACAACTCCTCGAGCTCTTCCGATATCANNCAGCAATGCCACGCCCTGCCGGCGCAGATCGATCAGCGCCTGCCGGATCAACTGCGCTGCCCCGACGTCGACACCCCAGGTCGGCTGCGCCACGATCATCATTTTCGGGTCGAGCATAGTTTCACGGCCGACGATGAATTTCTGCAGATTGCCGCCCGACAGGCTGGATGCCGCGGACTGCTCGCCGCCGCACTTGACGCCGAAGCGTGTGATCACATCCATGGCAAACTGACGCACTACCGCATGCCGAATCACTCCCTTGCTGACCATGCCGTGCCGGGCGCCGGTCAGCAGCGCGTTCTGGGCCAGACTCATGGCCGGTACCGCCCCGCGTCCGAGACGCTCTTCCGGCACAAAGGTCAAGCCGAGCCGGCGCCGTTGGGCCGGGTTCAATCGGCCCGCCGGCTGTCCCATAAGCGCTATCATCGTGCCGCGCGAACTCAGGTTTTCTCCTGATAGCGCCGCCAACAGCTCTTTCTGGCCGTTGCCCGAAAC
>PKWO01000360.1 GCA_003132085.1 Oxalobacteraceae bacterium
GGTGTGGCCAGGCCCAGGGCGCACGGGCAGGCGATGATCAGCACGGAGACGCCAGCCACGAGCCCAAAGATGAACGACGGTGGCGGGCCGACCAACGTCCACATCACGAACGTCCAGATCGCGAGGGTGATCACGGCCGGGACGAAGTAGCCGGAGACCTGGTCGGCCAGCCGCTGGATCGGCGCGCGCGAGCGCTGCGCCTCCGCGACCATCTTGACGATTTGGGAAAGCAGGGTGTCGCGCCCGACCTTGTCGGCGCGCATCACGAAACTTCCCGAGGTATTGAGCGTGCCGCCGATCAGGCGCGCGTCCTTGTCCTTGCTCACCGGCATGGATTCGCCGGTCATCGCGGCCTGACTGATAAATAAATCCTTGGCCGTCAATACGCGTAAATCCGCAGGGATCATGTCGCCGGCGGACAGCCGCACGATGTCTCCCGGCACCAGCAGCTTGATCGGCAATTCCTCTTGCCTCGGGCCTTTCGGATGCAGCACCACGTCGAAATACCTGCGTGCTTCAGCTGCCACGTCTTCAACGATATCGTGCCGCATGATCGTCGCGGTATTGCTGACCATCTCCTTGAGCTTGTCGGCCGCCTTGTTGGAACGCATTTCCTGGACAAAGCGCATGACGGTCGACAGCACCACCATCAGCCCGATCACAATGGTGGCCCGCATATCTTCGGTCAGGTAGGAAATGACCGCCAGAACCGTCAGCAACAGGTTGAACGGGTTCCGGTAGCAATTCCACAGGTGCATCCACCATGACAGCGGCTTTTCGTGCGCGACTTCATTGAAGCCGCTGGTTTCCCGGATTTGATCCGACTCCGCTTCGGTCAAGCCGTCCAAACGGCTGTTGAGTTTTTTCAATAAGCTTGCCGGGTCTGCGTCGGAGGCCTCCAGCAGCGCACTGGCAAGCGACTGCGAAATTTCTTTGGCAGCCGGCGTGCCGAGGAACATGTCGAGAATCGCCAGCCGTCGGAAATGGTGCTCCATGCCGTGGGAGCGCACGAAACTGGCAAACGTTTCTTTAAGGATATTGAGATTCATAATGGCATTCTTCTTGGAATTCTGTTTGGAATCGGGTGTTTTGTGGTTCGCCGGCCGATGCTCAGCCTGTTAGCCGGCGGCCTGAAGCAGCAACCGAAACGCAAGCCGTATCGGTCATTGACGACGAATTCGCAAGATGGGGGCGCGATGTATCTGCATGCTTGTCATTATCATGTAATTCAATGACAGGAACATTACTTGCCGCCCGACTCGCTATCTTGACGTGCGCGCACCGGCACCACCCTGGGTTGTCAAATTGATCAGGTACAAACATAGGTCCTCCGCAAAAACGTGGCGAGAAGAACCTTTCATCGATGCTTGTTTGAAACGTTTTGCCCACTGCGGCACGCTACGCCAGCCAACGGCAAAACGAAACTCATGAAGAATCCGCGCAACTACCGGGATTCAGCAACAAATAGATTGTGGTGTGGAAATCGGTGTGTTCAAGATCGGATCGAGAACATTGGGATACCATCATCCGCCTTTGGCAAGATGACGGCAGGAGGAAAACCTGCGTTAAATTGCCGAGACGGTGCCGGAAACAGACCGGCAACAACTACCACTCGAACAAGTGCCCATGAAAGGGGCTCCATAAAATGAAAACAGGCGGATTTTAACCGTCTCCGGGGGCTGCCGTCAAGACTGACGCGCCAATGCGACGTGCCAAAGACTCGCGGCTGTGCTCACTTTTCCGATGCGTATTGGCATCGGACCCAGTTGCCGTTCTTGCACTGAAAGAATTGCTTTCGACATTTTTCAGCAGAATTTTGATCGGAATCAAGAATAGTTATCATTCGCATGATATGCTGTTGACGTACTGCATGCTGCAACCACCTGTTTGTTGTAAATTTGCAATCTGAATTGCCACAGAGAAAGTGAACAATGTCTGCCAATCTCACCACCAACGCTGATGCAACTCCGCACCTCGCCATGCTGAAAAAAGGCGACAGCGCGACCGTAACCGGATTGGCGACGGTGAACGGCGCTGAACAGCTCGCGATCAAGATACGCTTGCTGGAACTCGGTTTTGCGGTCGGTGAAAAGATCCGGGTGGTCGCTGAATCATTCCCGCGCCGCGATCCGATGGCGGTGCGAGTCGGCAACACCACATTTGCGTTGCGACGCTCGGAAGCAGCCATGATTCAGGTGACGCGTTCCGACCTCGCACGCGCCTGAATCGCCGAATACCCGAATACCCGAATAGGAAGTACAAGATCATGCGTAGCGACCTCCCCTTGCGTCTCGCACTGGTCGGCAATCCCAATTGCGGCAAAACAGCTTTATTCAATCGGCTCACCGGTGCGCGCCAAAAGGTTGCCAACTACGCTGGGGTTACCGTCGAGCGCAAGCAAGGGCAATTCACGTCTGCCGCCGGGCGTTCCTATCAGGTGATCGATCTTCCCGGCACTTATAGCCTGAATGCCATGTCGCCCGACGAGGCGGTCACGCGTGACATCTTGTTTGGCACCCGCGCCGACGAGACGCCCCCGGACGTCATCGTATTGGTTGCCGATGCAACCAATTTGCGCCTGAACCTGCGTCTGGTGCTGGAAGTATTGCGCCTGAAACGGCCTACCGTTCTGGCCTTGAACATGATGGATGTCGCGCAAAAACGCGGGCTGGTGATCGACATAGAAAAGCTGCAGGCGGAACTCGGCATTCCCGTCATCGAAGCAATCGCGATCCAGCCGAATGGCGACGCGGCGTTGATCGCCCAACTGGATACGATGACATCCGAAGCGCAAAACTTGATCGCCGCCGGCACGATTACCGAGTTTCACGCCCATAACACTTCGTCGCTGGAAGCAACCCAGGTGGAAGTACGTCGCATCCTGGATGCGATCATCAAGAAAGAAGGCAATACCCACAGCGCCGGCGACCGCATCGACGCCATTGTGCTGCACCCGGTGCTTGGCTATGTGATCCTGTCGGTATTGCTGTTCCTGGTTTTTCAGGCGGTGTTCAGCTGGTCGAAATTGCCGATGGACTTGATCAAGAGCGCGGTCGACGGCCTCGGTCAAACGGTGCAGGCGGCGATGCCGGCCGGCATCCTGCGCAGTTTGCTGGTGGACGGCGTGCTGTCCGGGGTTGGCAGCGTGCTGGTATTCTTGCCGCAAATCCTGATCCTGTTCCTGTTCATCCTGTCGCTGGAAGAATCAGGCTACCTGCCGCGTGCAGCTTTCCTGCTTGACCGTCTGATGGGCAGCGTCGGCCTGTCCGGGCGCGCATTCATCCCGCTGCTGTCGAGCTTTGCGTGTGCGATCCCCGGCATCATGGCAACCCGCACCATCCAAAATCCGCGCGACCGNNGCTGATGACCTGTTCGGCGCGCTTGCCGGTATATGCGTTGATTATCGGCGCCTTCATTCCGGTCCGCACGATCGGCTTGTTCAATCTGCAAGGCTTGGTCCTGTTTGTGCTCTACCTTGCCGGCATCGTGTCGGCAATGGCGGTCGCCTATGTGCTCAAATTTTCGATGGGCAAGCGCCAAATCCAGCCATTAATGCTGGAATTGCCGAATTACCACTGGCCTAACTTGCGCA